>DATATO010000135.1:0-18600 GCA_036268755.1 Mycobacteriales bacterium
AGTGGTTCGGGGAGATAGGAATTCTCGGTGGCCGCGGTGAACGGGCCGCCTTTCAGATAACAGATGCTGGGGGGAGGCCTATCGGTCAGGAACTCCTCCGGTGGTTCATATACCACGGTGGGGACAGACCTGCCGCGGTAGGTGGGAATCAGGACGGTTGTGATCGTTGGCTGCGCCTTCCCTTCCAGAGGCGACGGCAGTGTCAGTAACGCGCGTGGTGGGCTTCCCGGTGTCACGTCTAGGACGGAGCTTGGTTGCGTAGCACCGGTGGTGACGGCTATCACCCGGTCATTAAACTGCGGTCGCGCGCGGTCGCCGAGCGTGACTGGTCCCTCTGCCACCGAGAAGGTGCGGACGGATTGCCGGGGATCACCGAAAATCGTCTCTGCTGGAGAGAACAGCGCATGTGACGAATGCTTGCTGCGCCGCAACAGGACCGAGCCCGTGCCGGTATTGGCTTGAAAGTAAACGCAGTCTAGCGCTCCCCAATCCTCGGGCGCGTTGACCGGAACGGAATCCAGGATTACCTGAGGTTGACCACCTTGATGGGTACCGGCGCCGAACAACGGCGTGACCCCGATATTGACCGCGGTGTCGTTATACCTGAGATTGCCCGGCCCTCGGTCGTAGATAGTGAGCTCCGCCAGTGTGTGGTGGGCTCCGGGTGTCTCTTCTCGGCCGTCTCCGGGGGTGGTGAGTAGCAGTCTGCCGCTGTCGGACCAGTTCAACGACGTGATTATTCGTGGTGCGTCGAGGAGCCTTCTGGGCGCCGCAGGTGGGAGCTGTTGGCCGTCGTCGGCCCAGTTTAAAATGTCCGATAGCGAGGTCAGATAGACGAGCTGTCCTGGATGACGGTCGGCGTCGGAGCTGTAATTAGCGGTGAACGCTATCTTGTCGCTGTCCGGCGACCAGCGGAACAGGCCGATCTCCCGATTGCCGGGCCGCGGCTCACCGTCGCCGCTCAAGTGTCCCGTTAGGTCGGCGTATGCGAACTGTTCCAGTCCCCTGGGCCCACCGACGAAAAGTTGATGACGTTGTGACCCGTGATGTCCCCGGTCATCGCTGATTTCGCCGATTCTAGTCGCCCGGGTGGACAGGAGCGCACCCTTGCTGCCGTACGTGGCATTGTATGGCGCGGAATGGACTAGCACCCGAAAGGCGAGATACCTGCCGTCCGGCGACCATTCGTATCCAGCGATCGGCCCCTCGTCGAACGAGACTACGAGTTTCTCGGCAGCCCCCCGCTCGGGGGCTATCGCGTACAGTTTTCCGTCGCGAAGGAAAGTCAGCTGACCCTGATGAGCCCCAACGTGGGTTGCCGTGCCGATGCCGTTGTCTGGCTCTGCGGCCGGGATCCAGCGTGGCGACGAGCCGTCGGTGAGAACGGTCGAACCGCCGTCAAGGTTGACCAGGTGGATCTGTCGGCGATATTGCCCTCCTTGGGTGTCACGGACCGTGACCGCGACCTGAGTTTGGTTCGCACGCACCTCTTCGGCGACGAGTTCCTCGGCCAGGTGATCTGGCAAGAATCGCGGCAGCGGCACGCTCCCATTATGGCTGGACATTGCGGTTTGCGGGCCGAAACGCGTTGGCCAGTCAGCGTTACTGGTAAGTGGGCATTAATCAATAGCTGTGCAGCCACAGTGAGGCCGGGCGTTCGGCCACAAGTTGGTGTCGCTCATCCCGCAGTAGCTTCCGCGCCCCAGAGGATTACAGGGTGGCGCAATCCGAAGAACCGTACTCGCACCGTGACCCATATTGGGGCGTCGACGATTACGGCCGTCCCCTGTCCTACGGCAGGCCGACCCTATTCGGGCCCCCGGAGCCGGAAGATTCGTCGCAGCTCGCCGAACAGGCAACCTACCTGCAGGCCGACCCCAGCCACCGCCCGGTAGACCCGGCGGCATTTCGTGCGCCCTCGGTGTTTCGCCCCACCTGGCCGGTGAGCGTGCACCCGGCGCCAGCGCAACGTGCCCCGATCCATGACGAACAGCTGACCGTGTGGATGAGCGGTACCACCGAACAGGCAACCGAGCGGGTTGCCACTGCCGACGACGAACAGCAGACCATGCGGACTACCCCGCCCAACCCCGTACCGCCCCGTCCCGCGGCAACCTACCCGGGCACCGGTCCGACCCCCGAGTACCCGCCCGCACGGTCTGTCGTCGCAGATCCGCCTTGGTCACCTGGTGAATTCGTGTGGGGCGCCGCGGGACACAGCTTCAACGGCGGAGCCGCGCCCGCCGAACCCCCACCCCGCCGCCGCCGGGGACGTCTGGTGCTCGCGCTCCTCATCGTCGGCACACTAGCCGCCGGCACACTGCTAGTCACCCGCCACTTGAACGTCACCGCCGGGGGCAGATCTCAATCCGGTCCGACGGGCGCCCTGTCCACGGCCTGGACGGCACCCCGGAACCGCCTGACGCTCGACAGCGTCGTCCAGGGCGGGCGGCTGATCACGGTCGAGTGCGACTCGTCGACACCCCCGGGCGTCACCGGGCGCGTCAGGGAAGATTCGCGCAGTTGCGCCCTCGTGGGTCGCAAGCTCACCGACGGCCGCGAGGAATGGCACCTAGATCGCCAACCTATCGGTGCATCGCTCACTGCCGTCGGTCCATCCGTGATCGCCTACGGCGGTCAGCAGGCCCTGATCGTCTCCGCGGAATCCGGCGACATACTGCGCACCTTCGCCCGCGGCGAGCTGCTGGGTTTCGCCGGCAACACCGCGGTCATGGCCGAACGGACCGACGCCGGTGCGGCGCGCGCCGTCGCCGTGGACGTGGGGGACGGCCACGACCTTTGGCAGACGCCGATCGCGGCCAATCTCACCGACGAGGACACCCGCCTGTCCCGTATCAGGACACAGGCGCCGGACGGCCTCGCCGACAATCCTTTGCCCGCAACGTCCAGCGACGGCCAATACGTGATGCTGCCCGACCCCCAGCGCACGGGCCGGTATCAGATTCGTCGAATCTCATCGGGCGAAACCGTGACGGCCGGCCGAACCGATGAAACGCTCGTCGGTATCGCCGGGGACAATGCTCTTTTCACCGGCGCGGGCGGTGGGATTCTGTCCGCGCGGAAACTGGGAGCAACCGACCCCACGCTTGCCTGGACTTACCGGCTGCCGGCGAAAGCCGAGGTCTCATCCTGCTCCGGTCTCGTGTGCGTGCGGGCTGCGGACGATCGGCGCGGCGTGCTCCTGGCCCCCGCCGACGGTCGCATCCTCGTCGACAACGATGCCGGTCCAATCTATGTGAGCGCGGCGGGAGAAGCGGTGGCCGTGGCGCGATGCCGGTTCGCGAGTGCCGACAACATCTGCCCGGCAGGCTCGTCCACGCTGGACGTCGTTTCGTTGGGGGACGGCAGGGTTCTGATGCACGCCGAGGCACCCAGTTTCGTTTCGATACTTGGCGCGGATCAAGGCACTCGAATAATCTTCGGCACCGCGTACGGCAAAGGAACCCAGCTGGTGGAGTTCGACACCGCCACCAGCCGCCGCCGCGACCTCGGTACGGCTCCGATAAAACCTTTCGACTCCGTCACGCTTCCGACGCGATCGTTGGACGCTGACGGTAACATTCGATTCGCCGTGCCGAACCTCAGTTGCGTGTCGGGAACCACGTCTTTGACCTGCGGCAGTAGGTGGGCATCGATGCGGCTAACCACGTGGAATATTGCCGAACAGGGGTGAATGGGTGTCGTACTACCCTCAGCCCGGGCAGGACCCCCATCGGCCGGCGGGGGACCCGCCGGTGCACGAACCCTATTCCGCGCACGACCCATATCATCGCCCCGATGCGCCTAGGCCAAGCTGGCAGCAGGACCCCGGCTATCCGACCGCGCCCGACGGCGCACACCTAGGTGATCAGTACGCCCGCGATCAATACCGCAACGACCCGACCGTCAACGATCCCGCTTACTACAACGCCCCGTCCTACGGCTACGGCGACGACGAACCGCAACGCAGGTTCAGCCGAACCTGGTTCGTGCTCATAGCGGTGGCGGTGGTGGTGTTGGTCGTGGGCCTTGCCGTTCTCAACTCGGGCTCTGACTCCAAAAACTCCCATCGGTCCGCCAAAAAGGCCGCGATGACCGAGCAGTGGCGCTCGACCGCGCCCGTGTCCAGCTGGGAGAACATTGTCGTCGGAGACGTGGCGGTAGGAATCGAATGTAATCAGCGCGCCGGACCCCACATTGACGGCGCCGGCTGTGTGCTGCGAGGTCGAGGCCTGGCCGACGGTCAGCAGCGGTGGGAGATTGCCGATCAGCCGCTCGGAATGACCGTCGCCGCGGCCGGTAGTACGGTCGTGCTGAGCGGGGACGGAGCGCAGGGCGGGATCCGGAACAACAACGCCGGCAACCAGCAGGCGCACCGCTCCACCACCCTGGTGGATGGCGCGAGCGGTCGCATCATCGCCAGCTTTGCCAACCAGATCGCGTGGCGCTACTCGCAGCGTACGGTGGTGCTGCACGATCTGGACTCACCGACGGGCCGGCAGAACGTCACGGCGGTTGCCGCCGCCACCGGTCAGACTAGGTGGCAGTTCGCCGGCGCTAACCTTCCGGACGACGGACGCAACGAATTCTCGGGCCTGCTGCCGCAGGGTTTCGCACCCACCCCGGTTATCGCCGGCGACGTCGTTGTGCTGGACGGGCCATCCCAGGTGGCGGTGCGCGAGCTCGATACTGGCAACGACATCATGAGTCTTCTGCGCAAGCCCGACGACACGGCGAGATACCTCGCCTACATAGATAACGTGCTCGTACGTGTGGTGCCCGGCGCGAAGGCGCGCCTGGAGGGGCTGTCCACCACCAACGTCGGCGCCCCCGCCTGGCGGGTCAACATCCCCATCGGCGCCGTGCCGATGCAGTGTTCGACGGTGATCTGTCTGCCCACCAGCCCGGCGACGGGCACCAGCGTAATAAACCCCGGCAACGGCCGGACCATCGCGAAGAACCCTTCGGGAGCGATGTATGCGTTGCGTGCGGGCGACGCGGTTGCTGTCGTCAAATGTCCTGCGAACGGGTCGATCGGCAACCCCTGTCCCATCGAGGGTGCGGCCCTCGTCGTGTATTCGGTAAAGAACGGCAAACAGTTGTGGCACGGTGGCTCGCCCGTGTTCGCGACCGCACAGACGACGGGTGACAGCTCGAGGCTCATCGTCGGCACCGCCAAACCGGGCGCCACAGTGACGAATGTCGTCGCCGTGGCCGCCGGCAAGGACACCGTTTCGCTTGGAAACATCGACAACGGTGGTTTAGTCCAGCCGGTGCAGGTACAGGCCGATCCGGTGGCCGACGCCTACCAACCCGCCTACCTCCCTACCACCGTCTGCGGTGTTGCTAAGCAGATTCTCGTCTGTGGGACCAGATGGCAGCTCAACCAGATAGTGGCCCGCAAACTGTCTGACTAGGCGTAACTTAACCGCCGATCACTTAACCTTCGGAACGTCGCGTTCGGCGTTTATGTGGTAGCCGTGTGGCCTTAAGCCAGTTGTCGTGTCGGACGCGATACCGTTTGGACATGGCTGGAAAGGGAGCTTCGTCGCGGTCGACCGCCAAGCGCGGCGGCTCGGCTACCCGTTCCCGTGCCTCCGCTGGGGCCCGAAAGTCGAGCCCCTTGCCTAAGACCGCCCCGATGCCACGGAAAAAGAAGTCTGTCAACGTCTTCGCACCCGTTACCGCGCTATGGAACGGGCTTGCCCGCTTGATCGGCGGTGCGGCCCGGATCGTGGGACGGAACGCGGCCAGCGCCGCTGAGCTGGACCCGGCGCATCGACGTGACGGCGTCGCCCTGCTGTTACTTGGCTTCGGCATCGTCAGTGCCATCGCGGTCTGGTTCGGCCGGGCCGGCGCCTTCGGCGAGGCCCTCACCCTGGGGCTGCGGTTTCTCGTCGGCTCCGGCGCGATGGTGATTCCGCTCGCTGCCCTCGTCGGTGCCGTGCATCTCATGCGCCAAGCCCCGGACGAATCCCAGCGCGGTCGCATCATGGTCGGCGCGGTGACGCTCAGTGCCGGTGCGCTCGGGCTGCTGCATTTGGCGCGGTCCTCACCCGATACCCCCAACGCCTGGTCGGGGGCGGCCGGCGCCATCGGGCTCTATGTGGCGACACCGCTGACGAACGCGACCAGCATCTGGGTTTCCACCCCGTTGTTGGTGCTGCTGGCCATATTCGGGCTGCTAGTCATCACCGCCACGCCCATCAACTCGATTCCCAGCCTGGTTCGGCGCATGTTGGACTTCGTGTTCGGACCGCCGCAGCGGAAGGAGGATTCGCCCGACGCTCCCCTGGACGAGTCCGCCGCGGGTCGGCGCCGGCGCTCGGCCGAGCCGCCGCCGGAAGACTCAGGTGACGAGATTCCCGAGGACATGGAGCCGCCGGGGGAGCTACGCCGCTCCGCGCGCCGACGGCAGGGGGTCTTCGCGGAGGGCAAGCCCGTCGTTCCGCCTCCCGCGCACTCGCCTGCGCCGCTCCGCGCCGAACAGCTCGCGTTGAGTGCTGCGGAAGGCGACTACCGGTTGCCGCCGGCTAACATGCTGTCCGTCGGACCGCCGGCGCGCAGCCGCAGCCGCGCCAACGATCTGGTGATCGACGCATTGACCCAGGTGTTCGAGCAGTTTGACGTGGACGCGGCCGTAACCGGCTTCACCCGCGGGCCCACGGTCACCCGTTACGAGATCGAGCTGGGTCCGGCGGTGAAGGTCGAGCGCATCACTGCGCTGTCCCGCAACATCGCATACGCGGTGAAGAGCCCCGACGTGCGGATCATCAGCCCGATTCCCGGCAAGAGCGCGGTGGGAGTGGAGATCCCGAACACCGACCGCGAGACGGTCTCGCTGGGTGACGTGCTGCGGTCAGCTCCGGCCCGTAACGATCACCATCCGATGGTTGTCGCGCTAGGCAAGGACATCGAGGGTGGATACGTGATCGCCAACCTGGCGAAAATGCCGCACATCCTCATCGCCGGTGCCACCGGGGCCGGCAAGTCGAGCTGCATCAACACCCTGCTCGTGTCGATCCTGTCCCGGGCGACCCCGGACGAGGTTCGGCTTGTACTGGTTGACCCAAAGCGGGTCGAACTCACCATGTATGAGGGCATCCCCCACCTCGTCACGCCCATCATCACCAACCCGAAGAAGGCCGCCGACGCGCTGGCCTGGGTGGTGAAGGAGATGGACATGCGGTATGAGGACCTCGCCGCCAACGGGGTCCGGCACGTGGACGACTTCAACGCTAAGGTCCGCAAGGGCGAGATCAAGGCTCCCCCCGACAGTCAGCGCGTCTACAAGCCGTACCCGTATTTGCTGGTGATCGTCGACGAGCTGGCCGACCTGATGATGGTCGCGCCCCGGGACGTCGAGGACGCGGTAGTGCGCATCACCCAGCTCGCCCGCGCCGCCGGCATTCACCTGGTGCTCGCGACCCAGCGGCCAAGCGTGGACGTGGTGACCGGTCTGATCAAGGCCAACGTTCCGTCGCGGTTGGCGTTCGCCACCTCGTCGCTGGCCGACTCCCGGGTAATCCTGGATCAGCCCGGCGCGGAGAAATTGATCGGCAAGGGGGACGCGCTGTTCCTGCCGATGGGTGCATCTAAGCCGCAGCGGATTCAGGGTGCGTGGGTGACGGAACCGGAAATCGCTGCGCTCGTGAGCTTCTGTAAGAACCAGCGAGAGCCGGACTTCCGGGAAGATGTCACCGCGCCGGTGGCCAGCACCAAGGAGATCGACGCCGACATTGGCGACGACATGGATGTGCTGCGGCAGGCGATCGAGCTGGTGGTGAGCACTCAGTTCGGTTCGACGTCAATGCTGCAGCGCAAGCTGCGGGTTGGTTTCGCCAAGGCCGGTCGCCTGATGGATCTGATGGAATCCCGCCAGATCGTTGGACCCAGCGAGGGCTCGAAGGCCCGCGAGGTCCTGGTGCAGCCCGAGGAGCTGGAGTCGGTGCTCACGGCGCTGTAACCGGGATTCCTGGGCGAGTGAGCTACCGCATGTCATTTTGGTACGAGGGCCAATGACTATCGGTAGACGCTGGCACGATAAGCAACTTTCACGATCTCTACGGTAACTGTGGCATCGAGGATTTGGTAAACAATGCGGTAGCTAGACCGTCGGGCACTATGGTAACCCTTCCATTTGTCGTGAAGTGGTTTGCCTACACGGTAGGGGTTCTCGGCAAGTCCGGTGTAGACGAACTCCAGCACTGCGTCGGCCACTTTGGGTGGTAGCTTGTTGATACTTTTCTGAACACCGGACGTCAGCATTATTGTGTACGTCATTCTTCGGACTTGTCTTTCCGTTTGCGGGCGACAAATTCCGGGAATGCTTCTTCCAGGGTCATTTTTTCGCTATGGCTTGCTTCGTCAATTGCGGCTTGGAGTTCAGCGGCATGACTGGGCTCTGACCAGTACAGGGTTTCTTCCATCGATTCCCATTCATCGGCGGAGACAAGTACCGCGGCGGGTTCGCCGTTGCGTGTAATGGTTACCACCTCATGGGTACGGGTAACCTCATCGATGTGGGCTGACAGCTGGGCGCGCGCCTGCGCTACCGACAAAGTTTTCATAGCTAGAATTGTAGCGTAAGTTCGGGGCTTGGAGATTGCCCGACGAGTTGGAGTCGGGTGCCCACGGCGTCATGGCATCTCTATCGGTTGTAAAGCTCGCCTCCCTTCCATGAGTCACTGCCCTTTCTCAGAAACAGTCGTTAGTGAGAGCTCAATCGCCGCGATTCTGCGAAGTCGACCATAGGTAGCGCGGAACTTGTCATGCTGATCTAGGGCTTGTTCTAGGTCCTGACTCCGACGTGCCCGCGACTATGGCACCCAGCGGTATGTCCGCCGGTCATAGGTGGTTGGTCCCATCGCGTCCGAGTTGAGGTGGTCAAGAGAGGAAGAATTGCCCGTGGCTGAATACCACAACCCGCACGTAAAGGTCACAGACGTTGCGTTCGTCTATGGCCCGCGAGCGCTCAACGCTGGATCGGAAGTGTGGCTCAATCGACTCACTGACGTCACGGCCGGATTCATGGCCGTCAAGCAGCCGGTGCCGTGGTATCGGCTTCCCGACAACGAACTAACCGTCCCCGGGGCGCCGGTGTACTCGGTGCCTCACTCCGACCGCGAGCGGGGAGGGTTGCCGCCAGACCCGGCTCGACGCTGGTATGCCCTCGGCGGATAGCGAACGGCAACACCATAGCGGTCGCCGTCTCGGAAGGGTATGCCGATACGCCCTTGGCCTACTACTCGATAACCGACCTGGATTCAACCCGCCCGCGCGAATGGCGACAGGTTTGGCCCCAGGGTGCGGAGATCTTCGTCGGTGCGATCGCCCCGCACCTGGCGCTCGGCGGCGATTCGCTGTCGTACACCGCACAATCGCTGACGAGGGCGGTGTACGCAGTCGCCAACCCTGCCGAGGACTCTAGCCTGATGCGCCCTCGGGGCAGGCTCGACCGACGCAGTCACAGCAACGTCGGATGGCTGATGCCGGTGCGGGAGCGGAGCCGCCTGGCGCTCGAGGAGGCAAGGTCACGGGATCGGTCCTATCTCGCGACCCCTCAGGGGCGGCAGGAGGAGCTGGCCTGGCCGGCCAGGCGTTGCGGTCGATCGCCACGACCCCGGTGAGCTTGCTGACCCGCGGACGGGTCTTCGGACTCCGGGATTTGGATGAAAGTCCCATTTCTGCGCGTCCTGCGATAGGCGGCCCCGTCGGCGAGGTCTTCGGTGAACACACGGCCACCCCGCTTGGCGGGCGGTTCCACGATGAGTGAGTCCCAATGTGAAAGTTGCCATCGTTGGCCGGTGGCGATCCGATTCTATGATCCGGTTCAGGTCCCCCCGGAGGATCGATTTCCACAGCGTCCGCGTTCTCCACAGGCGATGACCTCGTGGAAGTTCACGACCAGGTAACCACTAACATTGCGGCATGACACAGCCGCCAGCCCAGCCCCCTAACGGTCTCCCCGACAAGCCCGCGCTCGAGGGCCTCGAGTCCAAGTGGGCCGGCGTATGGACCGACCGCGGCGTCTACAGCTTCGACCGCAGCAAGACGCGTGAGCAGATCTATTCGATCGACACCCCGCCGCCCACGGTCAGCGGTTCGCTGCACATCGGCCACGTGTTCTCCTACACCCACACCGACGCCATCGCACGGTTCCAGCGGATGCGCGGCAAAGAGGTTTTCTACCCGATGGGGTGGGACGACAACGGCCTCGCCACCGAGCGCCGGGTGCAGAACTACTACGGCGTCCGTTGCGACCCGTCACTGCCGTATGACCCGGATTTTGTTCCGGGGGGCTCGGGGAGCCGCTCCCCGGACGGACAGAGCACCCCGCCGCAGGAGCCGAGCAAGCAGCAGATCTCGATCTCACGCCGCAACTTCACCGAGCTGTGCGACCAGCTCACCAAGATCGACGAGCAGGCCTTCGAGGAGGTGTGGCGGTATCTCGGTCTGTCGGTCGACTGGGACATGACGTACGCGACCGTGGGCGCCCGTTCCCGGGCTGTCTCGCAGCGCGCATTCTTGCGCAACTACGCACGCGGCCAGGCCTACATCTCGGAGGCGCCGACGCTGTGGGATGTCACTTTCCGCACCGCCGTCGCCCAGGCGGAGCTCGAGGACCGCGACCGCCCCGGTGCCTGGCATCGCATTGCGTTCCACGGTGCGGACGGCTTACCCGTCTACATCGAGACCACTCGGCCGGAGTTGCTCCCCGCCTGCGTGGCGCTGGTCGCCCACCCGAACGATGAGCGCTACGCGCACCTGTTCGGCACCACCGTGCGATCCCCGCTGTTCGACGTCGAGATCCCCGTCGTGCCGCACCACAAGGCGGAGAAGGACAAGGGCGCGGGTATCGCCATGTGCTGCACCTTCGGCGACCTCACCGACGTGCAATGGTGGCGTGAGCTCAACCTCGCCACCCGGCCCGTGGTTGGTTGGGACGGCCGTATCGTTGCCGACCGACCGGCCGGTATCGACTCCGAGGCCGGCAAGGCCGCCTATGGCCAGCTCGCCGACCTCACCATGCACTCGGCGCGGCTAAAGATCGTCGAGCTGCTGCGCGAGTCCGGTGAACTCGACGGTGACCCGCGACCGGTCACCCACTCGGTGAAGTTCTATGAAAAGGGCGAGAAGCCGCTGGAGATCGTCACGACCCGGCAGTGGTACATCCGCAACGGCGGCCGCGACGAAGAACTTCGCTCACGGCTGCTGGATCGGGGCAAGGAGCTCACCTGGCACCCGGAGTACATGCGGGTTCGTTATGACAACTGGGTCGACGGCCTCAACGGTGACTGGCTGGTCAGCCGGCAGCGCTTCTTCGGTGTCCCGATTCCGGTCTGGTACCCGCTGGACGCCGACGGCGAGATCGACCACGCTAACCCGATCGTGCCCGACGAGTCCGCGTTGCCGGTGGATCCCAGTAGCGACACCCCGCCCGGATATGACGAGGCTAGTCGTGGCAAGCCCGGCGGCTTCGCCGGCGATCCGGACGTCATGGACACCTGGGCCACCTCGTCGCTCACCCCGCAGATCGTCGGCGGCTGGGAGAGCGACAATGACCTGTTCGGCCGGGTGTTTCCGATGGACCTCCGTCCCCAGGCGCACGAAATCATTCGCACCTGGTTGTTCTCCACCCTGTTGCGCTCCCACTACGAGCATGACGTGGTGCCGTGGCAGCACATCGGCATCTCCGGCTGGATCCTCGACCCGGACCGCAAGAAGATGTCCAAGTCCAAGGGCAATGTCGTCACCCCGATGGGGCTGTTGACCGAACACGGCTCCGACGCGGTGCGGTACTGGGCCGCGGCGGCCCGGCCCGGGACGGATACCGCGTTCGACATTGGCCAGATGAAGGTCGGTCGTCGCTTGGCGATGAAGCTACTCAACGCGAGCAAGTTCGTGCTGGGCTTTGTCGCGGCCGAGGCCCCGGCCGAACTGGCCGACGTTACCGTTCCGTTGGACCGGGCCATGCTCTCCGAGCTGGCGTCCGTGGTGGATGCCGCCACCCAGGCTTTCGAGTCCTACGACTACGCCCGCGCGCTCGAGCGCAGCGAGCAGTTCTTCTGGTTCTTCTGCGACAACTATGTCGAGCTGGTCAAGACCCGCGCGTATGGCGAGAACGGTGAGGAGGGGATCGGCTCGGCCCGCGCCGCTCTTCGATTGGCGTTGGATACGCAACTCCGGTTGTTTGCGCCGTTCCTGCCTTTCGTGACCGAGGAGGTCTGGTCCTGGTGGCGCAGCGGCAGCATCCACCGCGCCGAATGGCCGAGCGCCGACGCACTGCGTGGACCGGGGGCCGAGGCTAAGCCCGAGCTGTTGGCGACGGCCGCCACACTGATTGGCGCGGTGCGCAAGGCGAAGTCGGATGCGAAGGTCTCGATGCGTACTGAGGTTGCCAAGGCGACGATCACGGCCTCAGCCGACGCCATCGGGAGCGTGCAGGTGGTGCTCGAGGACGTCGTGGCCGCGGGAAAGCTGCTGCATGCCGAAGTCGTGCAGCGCGACGGCAACAGCGCGACGGAGGAGGCCGAGCTCGCGGTCGAACTGTCGCTATAATAGCCCGCAATGCATTAAGGGGTTGCCACACCGATGCGGATCGCGATCGTTGGTCGGCCATGGATCGAGGTTCCGCCACCGGGACATGGCGGAGTGGAGCGGGTATGTGCGACGCTCATCGCAGAGCTGATCCGGCGCGGGCATGACGTCACGCTGATTGGGGTCGGTCGTGACGGTACGCAGGCGACATTTCACGCCACCTACTCCGAGCCACAGATGCACCACGGCGTCAGCCTGATCCCCGAGCTGGCGCATGCGGCCCGGGCTCGACGGCTCCTCGCCGAAGGCAGCTTCGACATTGTGCACGACCACACCCTGATCGGGCCGCTGCTCGGCCGCGTCGGCGGGACACCAGTGCTGAGTACCGTGCACGATCCCGTCCTCGGCTATGAGACCTCCGAGAAGTACACGTTGCTCGGCGATTACTACGACGCGCTCGGTCCGGATGCGAACCTAGT
Organism: Mycobacteriales bacterium; assembly: GCA_036268755.1. Lineage (GTDB taxonomy): Bacteria > Actinomycetota > Actinomycetes > Mycobacteriales > QHCE01 > DATATO01. The sequence goes on from DATATO010000135.1 coordinate 13,020, forward strand.
CGCGGTATCGCGGGCGCAGCGCGCAGCCCGGCCCGGGCTCAACTGGGTCGACACCGTCCATAACGGTATCGATGTGGACAGCCTGCCGTTCAATGGCAGCGACCGGGATGGATTCGTGCTGTGGCTGGCTCGATTCATCCCCGGAAAGGCGCCCGACCTCGCGATCCGGGCTGCTCGGGAAGCCGGGCTACCGCTCGTGTTGGCCGGCCGGCTTGGGGCACAGGAGCGCCCGTACTTCGACGAGGTGGTCAGGCCTCTGCTCGGCGACGGTGTCGAACTCATCGCGAATCCCGGCCAGGACGAGGCGATGGGGCTGCTATCTCGGGCGTGCTGCCTGTTGCACCCGGTGCGGTTCGCCGAGCCGTTCGGCATGGTGCTGGCCGAGGCTGCCGCCTGCGGCACACCGGTGGTGGGAATGAACCGAGGCGCCGTCGCCGAGGTGGTGGCCGATGGGGTGACAGGCTGGATCTGCGACGACCCCGCCGATCTTGCTGCCGCGCTGCACCGAGCCGGCGAGATCGATCCCGTCGTGTGTCGGGACCGTGCCGTACGGAATTTCTCCGCCGGGGCCATGGCCCACGGTTATGAGCGGCTGTATCGGGCTGTCGCTGAGCTTTAGGGACATAGGTCGACAGCGCCCGCAGGTGCGCCAATGGCGAGGTTACTGCGTAGTAGCAGGTCAGCGCGGCGCGGCGTAGGTCACAACCGGAGTGGGCGCCGATCCGCTCTGCTGCGCTAGTACTACCGTTACCAGAATGCAGACAACCCCCTACCTGCGGTGACGGGCACCATGAACGCATCGACAGAGATTGAGGCCGCGCTGGAACGCCGAGGCCAGACCCGCATGCTGCCGGGTCTCGACCGAATCAAGGCGCTATTGGACGCCATGGGCAATCCACAGCGGGCATATCCGACCATTCACGTCGCGGGCACTAACGGCAAGACCTCGACAAGCCGCATGATCGAGTCGCTATTGCGAGCCCATGGGCTGCGCACGGGCCGTCACACCAGCCCACATCTGGACAGCGTCGCCGAACGGATCGCGCTGGACGGAGAGCCGATCAGCGCCGAGCGGCTGCGGGAGGTGTACACGGACGTCGCGCCGTATGTGGACCTCATCGATGCCGCCAACCGGGAGACCGGCGACACGGTCACGTACTTCGAGTTCGTGACCGCCCTGGCCTTCTCCGCGTTCGCCGACGCCCCGGTCGACGCTGCCGTGATCGAGGTGGGGCTCGGCGGCAGGTGGGACGCGACCAACGTCATCGACTCCCACATCGCCGCGATCACACCCATCGGGATGGACCATCAGGCCATCCTGGGGGAGACGATCGGGAAGATCGCGACGGAAAAGGCCGGCATCATCGCCGAGGATGCGGTTGTGGTGTCTGCGGCGCAGCCCGTCGAGGCCGTGGAGTCGCTGCTGACCCAGGTAGCTAGCAGGAACGCGACCCTCGCGCGCGAGGGCCTGGAGTTCGGGGTCCGCGACCGGGAGCTGGCGTTCGGCGGTCAACGCCTCACGCTGCAGGGGCTCAGCGGCATCTATTCGAACATCCTTCTTCCGCTGCATGGGGCGCATCAGGCGCAGAACGCCAGCGTTGCGTTGGCCGCCGTGGAGGCGTTTTTCGGTGCGGGCGCCGACAAGTCGCTCAGTGGTGCGGGCGCCGACAAGTCATTCGGTGGCGCGGGCGCCGACAAAGCGCTCGATCCGGATGTGGTCCGAGAGGCGTTTGCGCAGGTGACCTCGCCGGGTCGGCTGGAGCGCATGCGCACCTCGCCCACCATTGTTATTGACGCGGCACACAATCCTCATGGCCTGACCGCCGTAGTAGCTGCCCTGTCGGAGGCCTTTAGCTTCAGCCGTTTGGTGGCAATCGTGGGCATCGCCGCGGATAAGGACGCCAAGGGCATGCTCGAGGTGCTGGAGCCGGTCGCGGATCAACTGGTGGTGACCCGGAACTCGTCGGAACGTTCCATGGACCCCGACGAGCTCGCCGCCGTCGCCGTGGACATCTTCGGGCCGGACCGGGTCAACGTGAGCTTGCGCATGGATGACGCCATCGAATCGGCCGTGGCCATCGCTGAGGAGGAGGACTTCGAGGGCGGCTCGCCGCTGTCCAGCTCCGGCGTATTAGTGACCGGGTCGGTGGTGACTGCGGCCGATGCGCGACGATTGTTGCGATGAATCACGATGAAACCGCCTCACAGTCCGATTCCGCGCCGACCCAGGAGTCTGAGCCGGGCGAGACCGACGGCCCCACCGCCTTCGTTTCTGGGTTGCGTAACCCGCCGGCCGCCGTGCGGGGCGTCGGTATGGCGACTCTGCTGCTGGAAACGTTGGTGTTGCTGCTCGCGCTGCAGCCGATGCGGCAGCTGAGCTACGTGTCCACCCCGGTTGCGCTGAGCGTCGTCGGCGGTCTGGCCGTGTTCTCGCTTGTCAACGCAATGTTGCTTCGCTACAACTGGGGATGGCGTCTGGGCCTGGTATTTCAGGCGGCCATCGTCGTCGCGGGGTTCGTTCATCTGGCTTTGCTCGTGCTTGGGGTCATATTTCTGCTGATCTGGCTGTATGTGCTGCGGGTTCGCCGTACCGTGCTGGGAAAGAATTGCATGGAGAAGAGCGCCGATGCAGTTTCGCGAGGGCGATCAGGCGCATGAGCGCCCTCGGCCGAATGTCCGAATGGGACCGAAACCTGGGAAGCCTGATTCGACCGGTACGCTCTGCGGCATGGAGCTAGAACGCACTCTCATTGTGCTCAAGCCTGACGCCGTCGGTCGCGGCCTCGCCGGCGAGGTGATCGCCCGAATTGAGCGCGCCGGAATCAAGTTGGTCGGCGCCAAGATGCGCTGGATGGATGCCGAGTTCACCCGCCGTCACTACTTCGATCTGGCGGAGCGGCACGGCACGGCCGTGTATGACGCCACCGCCAGCTTCATGCAGCAGGGGCCGGTACTGGCGTTCGTCGTCGAGGGCGTGGACGTAGTCGCCAACGTGCGGCGCCTGGTCGGCCCGACCTACCCCAACCAGGCCGCTCCGGGCACTATCCGCGGCGACTTCGCGCACCAGTCCAAGGACTACAGCGTCGCGAACGGCGCGGCGGTCGCGAACCTGGTGCACGCTTCCGGCAACGTCGAGGAGGCCAAGTACGAGGTCGAGCTGTGGTTTACGGCCGATGAGCTGTTCAGCTACCAGACCGCGGCGAGCAGCTACACCTGCTGAGATGGTTACTGTGCTCTGCGGTCGCTGCATCGACCCTGAGCGCCAGGGCGAACCTGCGGCGTTTCCCAGATGCTGCCCCGGTTAGACCGGCTTGCCTCTATGATCACCAGATCACGTCAATTGTGTGCCCTCGGAGAGAAGACCATGTCAATGCAGCCGCCTGAGTTTCCGCCTGCTCCACCGCCGCCATTTCCGGCCGAACCTTCGGCGGAAGGGCCTCCCAGCAGCGTGTTGAGCATATGCTCACTGATCACGGGAGTCTTGTCCGTACTGTTGTGTTGGAGTTGGTTCGGGCTCCTTGGCATCCCGGCGCTGGTGATGGGCATTACCAGCAAGTTGCTGGCCAGGCGCGGGCGAGCCAGCGGCGACGGCTTGGCGATCGCGGGCTTGGTGCTCGGCGCGGTGGGCCTGGTACTCACCTTGCTCTTCCTATCCGTTGCCTACAGCGATCACAGCAAATGATCTGCTAGGCAACTACACGTCGGAGTCTCAGGGCACTTGTCGCTGCCCTTATGTGTCATTTCTGCGTAAGTTGCCAGAGGCACAACAGAGAATGTGGAAAGCCCTACGACATTGGCGGGATGCCGCGATCGGGCTGCGGCACGGCTCTACGCAAAGTGTGGTCCGGGTCGGAGGTTGTCGCGAGGACCCCGGTGAGCGGGTCATAGTCATAGCGGACGGTGCTGCTGTGCCCCGTTGGCAATGATTGTGTATTGACTACCAGTTCGCCGGCCTTGGTGTTGTCCTTGGCCGTCACCTTCAGCCACAGCGCTCCGTCGCGAAGCACCGTGACGAAGCGGCTCAAATCCTCGGTCGAGTCGCCGACGATGGAATACACCGGGCCCGTCTCGCCCGCCTGCACGTCGAGTCCGCCGTCCGGCCGCACGGTGAGGATCGCCACGGGCTTTCCGTCGGTATCCAGCAGGCCGGCGGGCTGCCCGGCCCCGTAGTTAGTGCGGGTCTCCCCATTGACGTCTTGGCCGTTCTGAATATTGCGGCCGTGCTCGTCGAGTAGCAGGTGCGGCAGGTATGCCTTGGCGGCCCAGTCCTTTCCTTGGTAGTAGGCGAAATGCCAGTGGGCGGGATAGTCGCCGTGCACCAGGTTGTTGGTCTCGAACCCCATCAGTGCGTAAAAGTGACCTTCCGCAGCTGCCTGGGCGGCAAGCCCGGAGTCATGCAGAATGGCCTGCGCCGCGAGCAGCTGATTAATGGCCGCGGCGGCCTGTCGTCGAACCGGCTGTCCCGCATAGTCCCCGGCCGCGCGGTCGGGGTCGTAGTGCTCGAGACGCAGGAAAACGCCCGGATCGGTGGGGGGCTGGCTCCATATCTCCAGGGTATTTCTACCGTAGGCGAGTGTTTTTCCGGTAACCGGCAGGGCGAAGTGGATGGTATGCACATCCTGAGGATCGCGGGTGACGGGGACGATCGACTTGCCGGCGACGACATCTTTGATGATCTCGCCCGGCCACGTCACCGTCACCGGGACCGATGCGTTGTTCGCTCCGGTGACGAACGAGTAGTACTCCGCACGACTTGCCACCTGAGTCTTGGCCTCTGGGGTGAGCTGGTAGCCCTCCGGCAGCCGGATCTGCGGCACGCTGGGCGTGTCGGGTAGGCCTTTGACCAGCCGAAACGCCCCGAAGAATGGTTTCGGTTGATTTGTGCCATCGGCGTGAGCTGGGCTGGCCCACAACGGGACAGTGAGCAACAGCGCGAGCAAGGCCGAAACCCGCCGGGGGACGCGCGCGCTCATTTTTACCTATCTTGTTGCGACCGGATTCCCGGAATGATAGTCGATGCCAGGCGAGTTCGTTGGAGCAAGTCGCAAAATGCCGGAACGCCGATCTCCGGCGATGAACCCAGGCCGGCGGTGGGTGGCTTATCGCGCTAAACTGACCGAATACGGCGACGACCCGGCCATCACCGGCGAGCCTTCGGAAGAACCGGCCGCGCGTCAAAGATGTGGCCGCAGTAGAACCGAACGGGTGGGCCCGTCACAGCCGTGTATGAGCGGATCGCGACATGGCGGTCAAGCGAGGTGGTACCGCGGGCCAAAGTCGGCTCGTCCTCGCGCACCGAGAGCACCAGTGCGCGAGAGGAAGCCGATGAGCAGTTCAACCCCGGACAAAAAGCCGGTAAACAGCCCGTTCGCGGCGTTGCCGCCCCACGTCGACTTACCCAAGCTCGACTCCGAAATCATCGAGTTCTGGGATCGCGACGAGACCTTCAAGCGGGCCCTGGAGTCCGGCACGCACCGGCCGCAGTGGACCTTCTACGAGGGCCCGCCCACGGCCAACGGTAAGCCCGGCGTTCACCACGTCGAAGCCCGGGCGTTCAAGGACATCTTTCCGCGACTAAAGA
>DATATO010000136.1:0-2465 GCA_036268755.1 Mycobacteriales bacterium
TTCTCCGACCACACCCCGATCTGGGTGTTGGCGCAGTTCGACATGATCGCCATGTAGTCGGGGCGGTAATACCAATTGCCCATCACATCGAGGTCATTGATGGCCAGCGAATTGTTGATCGCCACTGTTTCCGCGACCGTGCCGCGATATCCCGCGCCGCGGGCGCGGTCTGCCACCGACGATCCGTCCGACCCGATATCGGCGTCGAGACCTCGGTTGTTGAGGACGTCGACAGTGTGGCGCTGGGCAGCGGCCTCCAGTTGCGGGCTTTTCCTCAGCTTCGTGGTGCAGCCGGCTTGCGCCTTGATGGTGTCGACATTGACCACAATGCCGTTGTTGAGACGGTCGTTGTTTCCGGGAACCCCAGGAGCCGCCGACGCCATGGCGATCGGCGAAACGAGCGCGACCGCCAACGGTATCGCGAGGGTCTGGGCAAGTTCGCGAATACGCTTGTCACTCATAGCGTCTCATTTCTCGATGGGCTAGCGAACGTTGGCCGCGAGATCACCGGACATCGCGCTCAGCTGCCGTCCCCAGGTCGGCCAGTCGTTGCCGCCGCCGCGACCCAGATCGAAGTGGGCGTTGGTGCCGCCGACGTCCCGGAAGTGCGAGTAGAACGTCGCGTTCGTCCCTTGCGAGACGTCGCCTAAGCCGGCCATCGCGCCCTGGTCGGTCGGCGCACCACTGCCCGGGCTGTAAATCCAGAGCCGGGCGTTGTTATCAACCAGCTGCTGGACGTTCTGGTTCGGCGAGTGCCATTTCCAGCGACCCAGCTGAGGCGCACCCCACATGGCACCGCTGTCGGCACCGCCTTGCAGGAGGGCATTCCTGATCGCTCCGTCCACGGCAGTCTGCTCAGGAGAAAGAAATCCCGACAGCGATCCGGCATAACGGAATCGGTCGGGGTGGAAAGTCACCAGGGCAGCCGCCGCATACCCACCTTGGGAGACACCGACGACACCGTGCCCGCCCGGCGCCAGGCCCTTGTTGGCGGCCAGCCAATCCGGTAACTCGGTGGACAGGAACGTCTCCCACTGCTTGCTGCCGTCCTGCTCCCAGTTGGTGTACATGCTGTAGGCGCCCCCGGCCGGCGCAACGACCGAAATGCCTTTGCCGGCAAGAGCGTTGAACCCGTTACCCGCCGTAGCCCAGTTGCTCACGTCCGGGGCGGCATTGAATCCGTCGAGCAGGTATGCGGCATGCGGTCCACCGGCCAGAAAAGCCACCGGGATGTCGCGGCCCATCGACGCCGAGGGCACCAGCAGGCTTTCGAAACCGGCCGCCTTGGTGACACCCGTCGACCCTGAAATCGCGGTCGCCGCAGACCATCCGACGATCAGCACGACTGCCGATACCCGCCGGAACATCGTCGACAAACTTCTCATCTGCGCCTCACTTGTGCATCGCTATACCGGATCGAATTGCGAGATGAGCCACCGGCCGTCGACCTTGTCGAGACTGACCCGCACACTGGACGTGCTCTGGGTAGGCGCATCGGTGCCGATGGTGGTGGTCTGATCGACGAAAACCAGTACCACAGCCTGCTTTCCGGTCGCCGACACCGATGCCGCCGCCGGCACAGTGGCCACCGCCGAAATGTGCTGCTGCTTGGCGCCTGGCGCCACCACGTCATTGACCAGTTGGGTGTACTGCTGACGGAAAGGCTCTGCGAGCCGGTCGGCGGCGGCCTTCAGATCCCGGTCCACGGTTTCGGGCTGGTACGACAAAATTGCGATGGTGCTGTCACTGGCGGCTCGAATCGACTGCTCTGCGGCCAGCCGAGATGCCCGGGCCTCCCCGTCTAGCCATTTCAGATATCCGACTCCCAGAGCCAGGATCAACGCCAGCGCGGGAAGTGCCACCACCAGCACACGACCCCAGGAGAATCCAGCGGCCTGCTTGCCGGGCGCCTCGTCCGCGGCTTCGGCCTCATCGGCCAGGTCGTCGCTTTTGGCGAGGTCGTCGTGAGACGACTCGTCGGCGACCGGCTCGTTGTCACCCGACATCTCGGTGTCCTCCTCCACGTTGAGGGCGGTTCGACTGCTCACGGCACGAACTCGACGTTGGACACCTTGGCAGTGTCGCCAATCTTGTCGACGGTCAGACGCATCCGCCACCTTCGGGGCTCTTGGTCGGCCGGCGCCGCGGCCATCGACGTCTTCACCGACACCGCGACGAGCACCTGTGCCTGGTTGTCCGTGGCGGAAAGCAGCCCCGCCTCCGCGATGGTGCCTTCGGTTTTCGACTGCACCTTCTTGACCACCTCGACGAAGGGTTGCGACCGGTTCTGGAACTCATCGTGAAATGCGCCGGTCGCCGAGTCCAGGACTCGCTTGATGTCAGCATCGACCTCGGCGTAGTTGATCGTGGTCAGGTTGATCGCCGTTTGCCGGGCGACTTGCACGTAAAGGCTGCGCTGGGCCGCCACCTGCTGGTCTTGGTGCACGCGGAACGCCAGCCAGCCG
>DATATO010000137.1:0-4424 GCA_036268755.1 Mycobacteriales bacterium
TGGTGACCCAACCGGACCACACCAGGTCCCACACCGTCTCGAGAACGTCATCGGGGGTGGCCTTCTCCACGACGTCGGAGCAGCGCTCGGCCAATTCGGGGAAGAAGAGTGCGCCGCCCGCCAACAAATCGCGCACCGCGGCGTGAAGCGGGCCCGCCAGCACTTCCGGATCGCCGGGGCGCAGCAGCAACGGGGCCAGATCGGCGGGCACAAGCGTTACCCAACCGTCAGCCTCCCGGGAGGCGTTGCCGCCGAGCGTGCCACATCCGGACCAAGCCAGTTCGCCCGCCGCGCACAGCTCATCGAGCAGCGCGGGGGAGTAGCCCGGCAACCGGGCCGGCAAGACCAGGGATTCCAGCGTTCCCGCGACCAGCGGCGTACCGGCCAGTTGTTCCACGACGTCGAGCACGTCGTCCGCGGTAACGGCCGGGTGATTTCCGGAGCCGATGCCATGCCATTGGGGTAGGAAGAGACCCAGCGCCGCCGGTTCGGCCGGCTCGACCTCCGCCCGCAGCTTTGCCAGAGATCCTCTGCGCAGCCTTGCAAATACGTCGGAGTCGCAGTACTGAGTGCCCCTGCCGTTCGTCTCGGTGCTGGGGCGTAACTGCCCGCGCAACAGCGAACCCCGCGTCCGTAGCTTTTCCGCGGCTGAGCTGGCCACGGCCAGTCCCAGCCCGAACCGAGCGGCCAGGTCCTCGATCGAAAACGGCCCGTGAGTCCGGGCAAACCTGGCCACCAAGTCACCGAGCGGGTCCATCACTGGTTCCGTAAAGGCCGCCGGAATGCCCACCGGTAACGCTACCCCGAGCGCATCGCGTACCCGGCCCGCGTCCTCTATGGCTATCCATCGTGCCTCGCCGGCTATGCGAACCCTTACCACCCGGCGGGCGTCGTGTAGCTCCGCCAGCCACTCCGGCCGGATGCCACGTTGCTGAGCCTCTGACTCGGAGAGATCGCCGAGGAAGCGCAGTATGTCGGCTGCGTGTTCGACGTTGCGAGCTGCCCGCTCGGGCGCGAGTCGTTGCAGTGCGTTCTCGAGCTCGGCCAACACGTCGGGGTCGATCAACTCCCCGACCGCCTCCGATCCCAACAGTTCGCTCAATAGTGTGCTGTCGAGCGAAAGCGCCGCCGCCCGTCGCTCGGCCAACGGCGCATCGTCCTCATACAGGAACATGCCGACATAGCCGAACAACAGACTGCGCGCGAACGGCGACGGGGCCTGGGTGGTGGCCTCCACCACGCGCACCCGTTGCGCCTCAATGTCGGACATCAGGTCCGCCAGCGCGGCGACGTCGTAGACGTCCGCCGTGCACTCGCGCGCCGCCTCTAGCAGCATCGGAAAGTCCTCGTAGGAGCTCGCCACCTCGAGTAACTGTGCCGACTTCTGCCGCTGCTGCCACAGTGGACTACGCCTACCGGGGTCGCGGCGGGGGAGCAGCAGGGCTCGGGCCGAGCATTCCCGGAACCGGGCGGCAAACAGCGCCGAACTTCCGAGCTCCGCGACGACCTGCCGTTCGACATCCGACGAGTCCAACAGCAGGTCCGTTATCTCCGGAAGCAGCTGCGAGCCGTCATCGTCGAAGGTTGCCGGAAGCCGTAGCACGATGCCGTCGTCCGAGCTCGCCGCGTATACCTCCATCCCGCGCTCCCGACGCAGCCGCGCCGCCATGGCTAGGGCCCAGGGCGCATTCACCCGGGCACCCAGCAGCGAATGCAACACGATCTTCCAGTCGCCCAGCTCATCGCGAAAGCGCTCCACCACGATGGTGGTGTCACTGGGTACGAACCGGGTGGCCTCCCGCTGCTCGGTCACATACGCGAGGAGATTGTCTACGGCCCACTCGTCGAGGCCCGCCTGGGTGAGCCGTTCTCGGGCGCTCGCAGCGTTGGCATGGGAGAGCTCCCGGGCCAGCGCACCCACCGCCCGGCCCAGCTCTACGTCTCTTCCCGGCGCGTCGCCCTTCCAGAACGGCATTCGGGCGGGCCTTCCCGGCGCGGGCGTGACAATGACTCGATCGTGCGTGATGTCTTCGATCTGCCACGATGAGGTACCCAGCAAAATGGTGTCTCCGACCCGGGATTCGTACACCATTTCCTCGTCGAGCTCGCCCACCCGGGACCCACCAGTTCCGGGTGTGGTGACACGGAAGAGGCCACGATCCGGGATGGTGCCGCCAGAAGTCACCGCCAACCGTTGCGCGCCCGGCCGGGCCGAGAGTCGATCCGTGATCCGATCCCACACGATGCGGGGTCGCAGCTCGCCGAACTCGCTGCTGGGATAGCGCCCCGCCAACATGTCCAGTACGCCGCGCAGCGCGGACTCCGGCAGTGCGGAGAATGGCGCGGCTCGGCGAATCAGCTCGCCGATCTCCGCGACCGTGTAGTCCCGCATGACGAGCGCTGCCACGATCTGCTGCGCCAATACGTCCAGCGGATTGCGCGGATAGCGCAGCTGCTCGATAGCGCCCTGGGCCATGCGCTCGGCCACCACCGCGCAGCCGAGCAAATCCCCCCGGTATTTGGGGAACATCACACCACGGGAGACCGCCCCGACGTGGTGCCCCGCGCGCCCGATGCGCTGCAGGCCGGACGCTACCGACGGCGGTGCCTCGACTTGAATCACCAGATCTACCGCGCCCATATCGATGCCCAGTTCCAGGCTGGACGTGGCAACGACGCACGGCAGGTCTCCGGCCTTGAGTTGCTCCTCCACCAAGGCTCGTTGCTCACGGGACATGGAGCCGTGGTGTGCCTTCGCGATGACCGCCGGAGCACCGCTCGCCACGCCGGACTGGCCGACCGCCTCGGCGGGAAACCGTTGTGATGCGGGGCTTTGCGCCGAGGAGGACTTCTCGGTTTCTTCTGCCTCTAACTCGTTGAGCCGAGCGGTGAGCCGTTCGGCCAACCGGCGGGAATTGGTGAACGCGATCGTGGAGCGATGCGCCTTGACCAAATCCAGAACCCGGCGCTCCACCGCCGGCCAATTGGAGGCGCGGGCGGCCGGGCCCGCCGCCGAGCCGAGCACGACGTCCTCACCCGAGTCGGTAGTAAGATTTTCACCCGGGGCCGTCATGTCCGGTAGCGGCGATTCGACCCGAATCTCGAGGATTTTCTGCGAGGGCGGCGCGACTACGTCGACCGGCCTGCCGCCGGCCAGGAAGTTAGCGACCTCCTCGACCGGCCGCACGGTGGCCGACAGGCCGATCCGCTGCGCCGGCCGCGGCAACAAAGCATCGAGCCGCTCGAGCGAGAGCGCCAGGTGAGCCCCGCGCTTGGTGCCGGCCACGGCATGCACCTCGTCGAGGATCACCGTCTCCACGCCGGACAGCGAATCGGCCGACGCCGAGGTGAGGATCAAAAACAGCGACTCGGGCGTGGTGACCAGCACATCCGGGGGAACCTTGGCGAACCGTCGCCGCTCGTCGGCCGGGGTGTCTCCCGTACGAAGGCCGACGGTGATCTCGGGCAATGGGAGCCCCAACCGGGCCGCCGTCTGCCGCATTCCCGCCAGCGGCGACCGCAGGTTGCGGTCCACGTCTATGGCCAGCGCCTTTAACGGCGACACATAGAGCACCCGGCAGCGCTGCCGTGGATCAGCCGACCCGGGGCCGGCCGCCAACCTGTCCAATGCCCATAGGAAGGCGGCGAGGGTCTTGCCCGACCCGGTGGGCGCGATAACCAGGCTGTGGTTGCCGGCGGCGATGCTCTCCCAGGCACCGCGCTGCGCCGACGTGGGCTCGGCGAACGCACCGCGGAACCACTCCGCAGCCACGGGCGTGAAGGCGGCGAGCGGGTTGGCAAGGGCGGGCGTCAGTGGCATGGCTCTATTGTGTCTCGCACCCCCGACATTCCCTGCGGTGAGTATGGCTCTGCGGCGAGTATGGCCCTGCGGCGAGTATGGCCCTGTGACGAGTATGGCCCTGTGACGGGCGGCCACGTTTTCGTTGAATCCGGTCTGGGTATGCAGCAGTTGGACTAGGAGAGAGGACAGATCATGCCAGGCTACGACACACTGCCGGACACCCTGCGCCGGTCGCCGGACAAGGCACAGCGCACCTGGGTGAAGGCTCATGACTCGGCGATCGACACCTACGGTGATGGGGCTCGGGCGCAACGCGCCGCGTATGCGGCGCTGAAGCACTCCTATGAGAAGGTCGGCGATCATTGGGAGGCCAAGCCCAGTCGCGGACCTTCGGACCAACGCTCGCACAGTGGGGGCCCCGATCCGAAGGGTAAGTCACATGGCGGCGTGAACGCGGAGGCCAGCAAGGAGCACCTATACAAGGTGGCGCAAAAGCTCGGCATCGACGGGCGCTCGTCGATGAGGAAAGACGAGCTGATCGAGGCCATCGAGAAGGCCAATCGTCGCGAGACGACGCGCGCCAGAGGCTAGGGCTCAGTTGCCCGAACCTTATCGAGTCTTT
>DATATO010000138.1:0-5751 GCA_036268755.1 Mycobacteriales bacterium
TGCCACCGCCGCGATGGTGCCACTGGCCGCGGCCGCTATGACCGCCGCCTGTGGTATCGGCACGGTCGCGCGCCGCGCCATGTCTCCCGCCGCGTATACCCCCGACACACTGGTCTGTCCAGACTCGTCGACCTCGATCAATCGATCGTCGAAAGCCACACAGCCCAGCTGTTCGGGCAAACTGGAGCGTTGTTCCGCCTCGGCCTTGATGAAAGCGGCGTCGCATGCCAACGGCGGTCCGCTTTCGAAGATCACCGTCTCGAGCCACTCAGTCATCCCCTCGAGTTGGCTGATCGGTTCGTATCGCTGCTCGATTCCGGCTTTGCGCAGTGCGCTCTGCAACGCCGGTGGAAACTCGGCCGGACCGTTCGTGCACAGCGTGACATCGTCGCTGAACCGACTCAGATGCAGCGCGAGTTTGGCTCGATCCGGCTCTGCCCCTATCACGGCAATGCGCTTCCGACTGACCTCGAAACCATGACAATACGGGCAATTCAGGACCGAACTCCCCCACAACGGGGCAGCTCCCGGCAGATTCGGCAGGTTGTCCACCAGGCCACTGGCGAGCAACAGGCGCTTGCCGGCCGCGGTGCTACCGTCGGAAAGCGTCACCTCGAATCCGACGTCGGGAACCTCCTTAGCCGATGCAGCCTCGCTGTTGCGTATCTTGACACTGGGATAGTTGGACAGCTGGTCGCGGCCGATCTCGCAAAGTTGCTCGGGCGGCGCCCCGTCCCTGGTAAAGAGGTTGTGCGTTGCGTCGGCGGCGGCGTTACGTCCGCGGCCGGAATCCAGCAACAGGACAGTGCGATGGGTGCGCCCCAGTGTTAACGCGGCCGACAGCCCGGCCGGTCCGCCGCCGACGATGATTGCCTCATACACGTTTGCCTCCACAGATTGCAGGGGGTGTCGGGTGACAGCATCAGTATTCTTCAAGTCCATGTCAACATGGAGTCAAGTGCCTGCGATGAAGAGTTCAGCATCGGCGAGTTGGCCGATCGGTTCAATCTCGCGATCCACGTCCTCCGGCATTGGGAGGCGGCGGGGCCGCTCATGCCGCGGTCAGGGTTAACGGCCGCCGCCGGGTAGCTGTGGGAACGTGTGGGCGACCGTGCCGTGAAGCATGCCGCCGCATTACAGCTTAGTGTCCTATTCGTCCCGATTCTTTCGATAACTATGCAGATCTCCCCTGTGGAACGGCAATAAATACGCATAGCATGCCCAAGGAATGCGCGAGACGATGGAGGCGGGAAACGCCGACATCCGCACATGACGGGAGCGCATATGGTCAAGCCCTACACGACGGTCTTAGACCTAGATCACGCCACGTTGGCCCGTGAGTGCGCGATAGACATCCCCGGCCCAGAGACCCGAGGCATGGGGGAGACCGCCCGCGAATATGACTACTACGTTATGACGCCGACCCAGGCCCCCGTCACCCCGGAAATACCGGGCCGCTTCTTTAACATCGGTTCATTATGGATCTCACCGGCGAGAGCATCCTGCGGCACTATAAAGTCTCGAACTCGACGGGAGGTGCTATGGGCAATGAACGGATAGTTCGGGCCAACGGGGTCGAATTATGTGTGGAAGCCTTCGGTGATCCGGTGGATCCCACCCTGCTGCTCACCGGGAGCTCCATGTTGTCGTGGCCGGAAGAGCTGTGTACCCGGTTGGCAGCGGGATCGCGGCACGTCATTCGCTATGACATCCGCGATACGGGTCGGTCTATATCCTATGTGGCGGGTGAGCCGCAGTATCTGTTGAGCGATCTGGGTGCGGATGTTATCGGCCTGCTGGATGTGTTCGACATAGATCGGGCGCATCTCGTCGGGCTCTCGGTGGGGGGCTGGGTCGCGCAGCTTGCCGCGGTGAACAATTCGGATCGGGTTGCCTCGCTGACCTTGATAGCGACACGGCCCACATCGCCCGGCGCGAACGATCCGGATCTGCCCGAGCACTCCGAGGCGATTCTGACGTTCTTCTCTAAGTCTGCCGAGACGGAGATAGATTGGGCGGACCGCGCTGCCGTCGTCGATTTTCTGGTGGAACGGGAACGGCACCTTGCCGGCTCCCGGCCTTTCGACGAGACAACGGTGCGGGAACTAGCCGTCCGCATGGTCAAGCGCACTCCGGACATGTTGGCAAGCTTGACCAGTATCGCGTTCTTGCGTCGCCGCGAGCGGTGGCGGGAGCGACTCGCAGACTTGAACACCCCCACGCTGGTTATCCACGGTACGGAAGACCCCTTTTTCCCTTACGGCAACGCCGTCGCCCTTGCCTCCGATATCCCCGGCGCTCGACTTCTCCCGCTGGAGCGCGTGGGTCACGAACTGCCGCGTTCGGCCTGGGATGAGGTGCTTTCCCCGATCCTCGACCACACCTCGGGCGTGGGATAGCTCAGCGTGGGCGGTCCGGGCTATTGCCGGGATGCGCCAAGGGCCGCCGCCAACGCATCTACTACCGATTGCCAGTGGATGCGTTGCGCCTCGCGTTCGGCGGAGCTGGCGAGCCGCTCCTGGTGGAACCGCAGTAACGTGCCGCTGCCGCTGGCTGAGACCGTGACCTGAAGCGTGGTGTCGTGTTTCCAATCGGAAGGGCGCCAAGTGAGTCGGATGCGCGAACCGTCGTGGAAGCTGCGGATCTCGCCCGTCACACCGGTAGCTGTGGCGTAGCTGCCGCCCCGTTCGGGGGAGAGCTCTGCCCCAGGGCCGAGCCACAGCGCCAGACCGTCCCTGCTGATGAGGAGATGCCAGACATCTGTGAGGAGGTAGAGCAGAGTCCGTGAGACGCCGATCTCCCAGCCGACATCTTTGGTGAGTCCGACAACGCGTTCCGGTTGCGATTCATGAGTTGTCATGTCGGTCATTTCTTTCCGCCAGGCCCCGAGGCGCGTGAGCAGCTACACCGAGCCCTCCGGCAACTGTTACTTCTTGGCTCGTGAACTGGCCGGTAAGCAGGGGCACGGCCTTACCGATGGCTGCCTTGGCCTTCGGCATCTGGAGCGAGGCGTCGTGGTGCGCCTTGCTGCGCCAGACCTCGGATACCCAGATAACGTCCGGATCGGTATCCGACCGGCCGACGAGATACAACTCGCACCCGGCATCGCGCAACCAGTCCACGCCCTCCAACAGGATGCCGACGACGTCCTCACGGTGACCGGGTTTGGTTTTCATCGATCCGATGTAGCCGTACGTCATGATCTGCCTCCGGGTGTGTATCTCGACGGGGCGAACTGTGACATGCCCGTACGACAATCGCTACGAAGGGAACCTCACCCGGCACTTCCAACGAAAGTGGGGGTTTAATTGGAAGTGGCGTGCACCGCTCCAACGCAACTTGGAACCTCACCGCCTCATGGCTGGCGACCCAAGAACGCCAGCAGACGGTCGCTCGGGTTGGCCATCGACGACTCGGCGACCTGCGGAGCGAACCGAGCCGGACGTTCGGCATCGAACACCACAAGCGGCACCAAAGCCAGCAACTCCTCCGCCAGTGCCGCAGGAATGGGTCGATCCTGCCGGCATGCCCGCGCGATGTCCCAAGCATGAGTGGTGAGTTCTAGCGCCCCCACGCCGGTGACAATGCAGGCCGCCAGCGGCATCTCCGCGATGAGTACGTCCTTATCGGAGCGTGGCCCGCTCCAGGTGCCGAGCAGGCGGCCGGCCTCGCCCCGCACCGTGGCGACAAGTTCTCGGCAACCGCTGAGGTCGGCCGCAGGGACCGGAGTTAGACCGATAGGCCCGCTGTCGGCTGCCTCCTGCAACGCCGCCAAGGAGTCCCGCATATGCTGTAGCAGTCGCCGAAGATCCCAGCCCAGGCACGGCGTCGGAGCGGACATGGTCTCCGGGGTGACCAGATGAAGGCAGCCGAGGGTGTAACTGATAGAACGCTCGAGCAACGTCAGGCCGCCGGTAAAAGCGGCGGTCGATTCGTGCCTTATCGGTGCATCCCGTCTGAAGTTAATCTGTCCGTCGCGCAACGGTGATCGTCTTCGGCAGACCGAAGGTGTCGAACAGCTGAACGTCGAAAAAGGCGGTCGTGTGACTGACGCCTGCGGCGGTGAGGGAGAGCACCTGGAGATTGAATGGCCGATGCACATCGTCGTCGCCGCGAATGTAAAGACCCAAGGCTGGCTGGCCGTTGGCCACCGTCTCGACGAGCTGGAAGTCCCCGGGCCGGCCGGGACAGTGGGTGTCGATCAACTGGGCGATGTTTTCCGGTCCCTGGTACCAGCCGATGAATGGTGGCATCTCCCCACACCGCGTCGGAGGTGAATAGTTTCGTAATCTCGGTTACGTCTTTTTTCTCGAAGGCGCTCACATAACGCGCCAGTAGTTCCCGCTGCTCCGCGGTCGTGGGCTCGGCGACGGTGTCCGCAGTGGGAGACACCTGATCGAGTTGCGCCCGGGCGCGCTGCAGCGTGCTGTTGACCGCCACGGTACTGATGCCCACGAGCTCGGCCACTTCCGCCGCGCGCCACTTCATCACGTCTCGGAGGATGAGCACTGCGCGTTGCCGCGGCGGCAGATGCTGCAGGGCGGCAACGAAAGCCAGCCGTACGCTTTCCCGCGAGGTCACCACGGACGCCGGGTCTGCTTCGTCGGAGCTGATCAGGGCGTCCGGAATGGGCTCCAACCACGGGATCTCGGGTTGCTCCACCAGCGAGTCACCCGGCTGTGAACTGGGACCTCCCAGTCCCGTAGGCAGTGGGCGGCGACCGCGATTTTCCAACGCCGTCAAGCAGCCGGTAGTGGCGATCCGATATAGCCAGGTGCGCAGCGATGACCGCCCCTCGAATCCGTCGTAGGCACGCCAGGCCCGCAGATAGGTCTCCTGTACGAGGTCTTCGGCGTCGTGCACTGAGCCGAGCATGCGGTAGCAATGCGCCAGCAGCTCTCGCCGGAACCGGGCTGCGAGATCCGGAAACTCGTCCTTCGGCGCCTTACCCGTCATGTCCTCTGCCTTTCCTCGGGCGATCGCGGCTAGTGGGCATCCACCTCGACTGTAGGCCGATCTAGCCGAGGCCATAACCGCTCTTGAATGCAAGCACCGTGACTGAATCCCAACCGCGTGCTGGGTGGCGCGAATGGATCGGTGTATCCATCCCGGCGGAGGGCACGCCCTCCGCCGGCTGCGGTGGGGCTAGGCCGAGCCCTGCTGGTAACGCTGCACGAACAGCGCCAGTACCGTCATTTCGCGGCTCAGCTCCCGTTTACCTGCCTCCGTGAGCCGCACTTGGGTGCGCGGGCGCCTGCTCTGGAAGCTTTTCTCGATATCCACCAGCCCCCCCTTCGCCAAGACCTCCAGGTGGCGCCCGAGGTTGCCGTCGGTCATGGACAGTGCGCCCTTGAGGTAGCTGAAGTCCGCGAACCCGGCCTCGTCGAGTGCGACCATGATCGCGAGTCGAGCCTTTTGGTGTACGACGTCGCTGAGCTCCAGAATGCACTCGGGAGCCGGCTCCGTCGGGGGTGGCGTCTCGGTCGTGTTCTCGGCCATGTCAGACGCTCCGCCGATTGCGGAAATAGCTCGCCGTGGCCGTTATCAGCAGCCCGATGCCCGCGGCCACAAAGAAGAGGCCTTCGGTCCCGAAGCCAAGCGAGTCCGGCAGCAGGCCCGCGTTAGCTAGCGGCGTGTATGGCCAGCCCACCATCGAACTGAGCCCCAGGGCTCCGACGAGTGCTCCCGCCGCGATGATGCTTCTTCTGCGTTCCACCGCCCCGATGCTGATGAGCGCGACGGCCGCCGATA
>DATATO010000139.1:0-12157 GCA_036268755.1 Mycobacteriales bacterium
CTCGGACACCACCTCGACCTCCAGCCCGAGTGTCTTGCCGTAGAACTTCTTCGCCGCCTCGATGTCGTTTACCGAAAAACCGCTGTATGCCTCGGAACTTTTAAACATCTAGCCTCTCCCAACTCGTCGATGTTGTCGAAATATAGACACCGAAGGAGGCCGAAACTCATCGTCGGCACAGGATGTGGTTGGGGGATCCACTCCAACTCGGCCCGCCGAGCCTGCTGTTGGCTGTTGCTGCGCTACTCGTGAACCGGCCGTATAGCCGCGTATCGACAGGATGTTCGCGATGTGTGGCGCATGACATGCTAACTGACACCCGATTGATCTAGGAGTTCATCCGTGTCTCGCCTGTACCTACTTGCGACTTCGCCCCGGCTACCCGCGGGCCTGATGACCGCCCAGGCGTGGGAGTTGGTCCGCGGAAATCCGGTGTTTGCCGGGGGCGACTCGGCGACCGTCACCGCGATTCGCGCCTCCGGTATCGCGGTGACGCTGTTACCCGGTGCCCCGACCGAGCAGGCGGCGGTGCTGCACCGGGAGGCGGGCGGCGGGGCGGTCTGGGTCGCCGGGGACGACGGCGATGCCGAATTCGCCCGGGCGCTGGGTCAGCTTGTGCTGCGCGAGCAGGGTCAGGAGCCCAGCCAGTTGGAGCTTGTGCACGGTTCGTGGGATCCGCCCGGTGCCCGGCTGCTCGATGTGGTCGAGGTGATGGATCGGCTACGGTCCCCGGGTGGCTGCCCGTGGGACGCGGAGCAGACCCACGACTCGTTGCTGCCCTACCTGCTGGAGGAGGCCTACGAGGCCTACGACGCGGTTCAGTCGGGCAATCGCGCGGACATCATCGAGGAGTTCGGCGATGTGTTGCTGCAGGCCGTATTCCATGCCCGTCTCGGCGAGGATGCGCCCGAGGGGGAGCGGTGGAACATCGACGACGTGGCCGGGGAGCTGGTCACCAAACTCGTGACCCGGCACCCGCACGTGTTCGGCGACGTCTCGGTGGACGGGTCCGAAGAGGTCTTGACCAACTGGGAGGAGATCAAGCGCAGCGAGAAGGGCCGCAGCTCGGCGCTGGACGGGGTGGCCCGCTCCCAGCCCGCGCTGTCATTGGCCCGCAAGTACGTGGGGAAGGTCGAAAAGTTCGGCCTGGATGTCCCGGCTCCGTCGCTGCCCGAGGGTGTGGAGGTGCCCTCCGACACGGAGGAGCTCGGCGACCTTTTGCTAGCTATCGTTGCCCGCGCTCGCGCACTCAAACTTGACCCTGAGGCCGCGTTGCGGGATGCGGCCGACCGGTACGCGGGACGGGTTCGAGCGGCGGAAACCGCGGCGGCCGCCACAGCGTAAGACCGACGTAGTTGAACTTCGGGTCTGGACGTATCAAGCTGTCGCCATGGCGACAACGCGGCTGCATCGGGTTGGTGGGTCGCCCGATGCCGAACTGGCGGTGATACTCGACCCGGACGTGGCGTGTATGTCGACAGAGGAGCCGTGGGTCAAGGAGAGTTGTTACAGCGACGTGCGGCGGAGACTGGAGACTAGGCCGCCGCTGGTGCCGGTGTTTTACTTCGATCGATTCGCGCAGGCAGACTCCAACGCTGAGTACTGGGATCAGGCCATCGAACGGGTGGCTCGGGAGACAACCGGTCACATCGCCCTGCTGTACGCCAAACCGCAGTCGGAGTATCCGGCCGCCCTGGCGAGCTGCGCCGCAGCGAGTCGGGTCACCTCCGTACTGCAGGCGCCGTTCAGTCGCACCAACACGACGATGCTGTTCGCCGGGCGTCCGCCGCAGCTGCCGCAGGTTCTCGACGCGATGAACCTGCACTCGCTGCGGCGGCTGGCCGAGCCCGACACGGCGGCTGAGGTGATCGACCGGGCTGACGCCACGGTGGCCCTGCGTACCCACCTAACCGCCGAACACAGTCGATTGTCCGAGACGGCCGATTCCGTCGACCCGCAGACACCCGCGGGGCAGTTGCTTGGCGCCGTCGGCTCAACTTCCGTGCTTAATCAGCGGTCTACGCCCAGGGTGACGTCCGCGGCCGTAATCGCCTGGGGAAATCCCGCCACCTGTCGAAAACTGCGCTACACAGTAGAGCGTTCGCCTAAAGGTGGGCTCGAGTCGCTGGATCCCCACTTTGGCCGGGTTCCTAAGCTCATGCGGTGGCAGCCGGCGCGGGCCAGGGGCATGGACGACATCGCGATCGTTCGCTTTCTGGGCACGGGCCCGGATCCCGACTTCGTCGAGCAGACGTTGGCGTTGACGCAGGGGTTCAATGGCCGCGGACCGAACGTGAAGTTCGAGCGAGTACCGGTGGGCATGCCCGGCCGAGCGGTCCGGCTTCCTCGCCGTCATGCGGCCCGGGAGGGCCAGCCGCTCCGTCGACTATCGCGATAGGCTCTGCTGCGGATATCTCATAGACGACACATGACCGAAGGAGCAGCCACAGTGGCAGCCATTGAGGGCCTCTATGCCCGCGAAATCCTCGACTCCCGCGGCAACCCGACCGTCGAGGTCGAGGTCGTGCTCGACGACCACACCGTCGCCCGCGCCGCGGTGCCCAGCGGCGCCTCGACCGGTGCGTTCGAGGCGATCGAGTTGCGTGACGGTGACGATCGCTACAACGGTAAAGGCGTTGTGAAGGCCGTCGATGCCGTGATCGAGGAGATTGCCCCGGCCCTGGTGGGTTTTGAGCCGAGCGAGCAACGCCTGATCGACCAGACTCTGCTCGATCTTGACGGCACCCCGGACAAGAGCCGGCTCGGCGCCAACGCCATGCTGGGTGTCTCGCTGGCCGTTGCCAGGGTGGCCGCGGATTCGGCCGAGCTCCCGCTGTTCCGTTATCTCGGCGGCCCGAACGCCTACCTGCTTCCGGTGCCGATGTTCAACATCGTCAACGGTGGCGCGCACGCCGACTCCAATGTGGACATTCAAGAGTTCATGATCGCCCCCATCGGGGCGGAGACCTTCTCCGAGGCGCTGCGGTGGGGTGCCGAGACGTATCACGCGCTCAAGTCGGTGCTGAAGTCCAAGGGCCTTTCCACCGGGCTCGGTGACGAGGGCGGTTTCGCCCCCGACCTTTCCAGCAACCGTGCCGCGCTTGACCTCATCGCCGAGGCCGTGCAGAAGGCCGGATACGAGCTGGGAAGCCAGATCGCGCTCGCGCTGGACGTTGCGGCAACCGAGTTCTACGCCGACGGCGTCTACACCTTCGAAGGGGCCAAGAAGACCTCCGACGAAATGTCCGCCTACTACACCGAGCTGGTTGGAAGCTACCCGATCGTCTCGATCGAGGATCCCCTGGCGGAGGAGGACTGGACCGGTTGGCAGAACCTCACCCGCGACTTGGGCTCCCGGGTGCAGCTGGTCGGCGACGACCTGTTCGTCACCAATCCGGAGCGGCTGCGCCGCGGCGTCGCCGAGGCCAGCGCCAACGCCCTGCTGGTGAAGGTGAACCAGATCGGCACCCTTACCGAGACGCTCGACGCCGTCGATCTCGCGCATCGTTCCGGTTTCCGCTGCATGCTGAGCCACCGGTCGGGGGAGACCGAGGACACGACCATCGCCGATCTGGCCGTGGCCACCAATGCCGGGCAGATCAAGAGCGGCGCACCCGCCCGGTCGGAGCGAGTCGCCAAGTACAACCAGCTGTTGCGGATCGAGGAGGAGCTTGACGACGCCGCGCGGTATGCCGGCGCCGCCGCCTTCCCCCGGTTCTCGGCGTAGTCCAAACCAGCACCACCAACGGCATTTTGTGCCGCTATGCCGCCTGAACCCAGGGCCAACGGCAATTAGGAACAAAATGCCGGTTAAGGCCTGCCGAGCATTCGCGGGCGGCCGACACGCGAAGTTCGTTGTGCGGCGTCCGGAGGCGAATTCGGCTTACTATCGGGAAACCCCGATTGTCTGTCGGCGGCCTGTGCCGCCGCGAGGAGATATAGCACATGGCGTCACCGCGCTCTGGTACGAATCGTCGCGCCGATTCTGCCCGACCGGCGTCGAATCGCAGTGCCCGCGACAGCCATCCCCGCACCAACGGCGGCGCCAAGGCCGCCAGGCCGTTAGCCCAGCCGAAGGCCGCTAAGTCGAGCAAGGGGGGGGAACGACGCCTGACTCGCCGCGCCGCGATACTGGCCGTGGTGGTCGCCATCTTGGTGTTGAGCCTTGCCTATCCGGCCAAGGAGTACCTGTCGCAGCTCAATCAGATCCAGCAAAATCGGAAAAATCAGGTCACTCAGCAGCAGCGAATCCGTGACTTGCAGGAGCGCAAGGATCGATGGAACGACGATGATTACATTCGCGAACAGGCGCGCCGGCGCTTGCAATACGTGCAACCCGGCGAGTTGACCTATGTGGTCGAAGACGGCGATCCCGGCAGCACCGGGCCGGACGGCCGCCCAACTGACCCCAAGAGCAGATCGGAACGGGCTTGGTACGACCAGCTGTGGTCCGGGCTACAACACGCGAAATGACGGTGCCCGGTGAATGATTCTCCCATCACCTCCGGTGAGCTCACCGCGGTGAGCCGCCAGCTGGGCCGGGAGGTTCGCGGCGCGGTCGCGGTCGCCCACCGTTGCCCCTGCGGCCTGCCCGACGTCGTGAAGACGGCGCCGCGGCTCGCGGACGGCACCCCGTTTCCCACCACGTTCTACCTGACCTGCCCGAAGCTCGCCGCGCAGCTGAGTCGGGCCGAAAGCTCCGGCGTGATGCGGGAGATGACGGAACGACTGACGACCGACCCGGAGCTTGCCGAGCGGTATGCCGCCGCGCACGCCGACTATTTGGCGCAACGGGCCGAGCTCGGGGATGTGCCGGAGATCGCTCATGTGTCGGCCGGAGGTGCCCCGAATCGAGTGAAGTGCCTGCATGCGGTCGTGGGTCACGCCCTGGCCCGGGGGCCCGGTGTGAATCCGTTCGGCGACGAGGCGCTCACGCAGCTTTCCGCGTGGTGGTACGACGGACCCTGCGTGAACGTCGACTCGGATCGAGAAGCGGAATGACCCTGGTCGCTGCGATCGACTGCGGCACGAACTCGCTGCGGCTGTTGATCGCCCAGACTGGCGACGCCGAACCCGGCTTCGTCGAGCTGCTGCGGCGCGTGGAGATTGTCCGGCTGGGCCAGGGCGTGGATCGCACCGGCCGGCTCGCGGATGAGGCGCTCCGGCGTGCGGACCTTGCCCTCGCCGGTTTCGCGGAAGACCTGGTCGAGCACCGAGTCGAGCTAGTCCGCGCGGTAGCGACCAGCGCGATGCGTGACGCGGAGAACTCCGCCGATTTTCTCGCGATGGTGCGGTCCAGGCTGGGCATCGAACCAGAGATCGTCGGGGGCGAGGACGAGGCCCGGCTGGCGTTCCGCGGCGCGGTACACGAGATCGCCGGCGACCGGGTTTTTCCGACCCCGCACTGTGTGCTCGACGTGGGCGGTGGCTCCACCGAGTTGATCTGGGGCAACAGCGGTTCCGATATCGGGATGGACCTCGCCGCGGCGGTCTCCATGAACGTCGGGGCCGTGCGCCTCAGCGAGCGTTACCTTGCCGGGGAAGATCCGCCTACCGCCGTGGGCCTCGCGGCCGCGAGGCGGGATGTCGCCGCGGCGCTGGACGGCATCGGCCCCCTGCCCGAGGTGGGCACGCTGATCGGCGTGGCCGGCTCGGTTAATACCGTCGCCGCGGTGTCGCTGGGACTCACCGAGTACCGCCCCGAACTGCTACATCACGTTCGGCTGCGCGCCGAGAGTGTTACCGAGGTCGCGGAGCAGTTGGCCGCGCAGTCCCATCGCGAGCGGGCGAGCAATCCCGCGATCCATTCCGGGCGGGTGGACGTCATCGTGGCCGGCGCTCTCATCGTCGACGAGGTGATTCGGCGGCTCGGCTGTGACGAGTTGATCGTCAGCGAGCACGACATCCTGCACGGCATCGCGTATCGGGCTCTCGACGGGGATGCCTAGATAACCTCCACCGAAGGGTCAAGATGCCGCGAAGACCCGTTCTGAGCTGATGCCGAGTGTTACCGTTGGACTGTAATCCGTCTGTTAAATGTGCCTGGTGCGCCGCTCGATCGGAAGGAGGCTCCCATGGGCCCCCTTGCGATCTTTGACCTCGCGATCCTTGGGCTGCGTGGACAACTCCGGATGGGTCGCAAGATCGCTCGGGGAAACAGGTGGGTCGCCCGCAAGGTTCTTCGTGCTCTCCCCATGTCGGAGGGACGGCGGTCTCGATATAGCGATGGGCTGGACAAAGGTGTCGCTAAGCTCGATCACTTCTATGAGCGCGGCACTCACTTTGTGGACAAATTCGCCAAGACCACTGGAGTTGGCACGATCCCGAGCGTGCTGACCTTGGGGCTGAGCTCGTTCGCCAAGGCCGGCAAATTCGCGCCATTGATCAAGCGTCTCGGGCCAACTCGTGGGCGCCAGGTCATTCGCACCGCCATCAAGTTCGACCGCACCGTCAACAAGGTGAACAGGTTTATCCCGGTATTCAAGATTCCGACGACCAACCCCGTCCGCCGGGCCGCGTTTAAGGCCCTGAGCAAGCAGACCTCGAAGGCAGCTGCTGCTGCGGCCGCCACGAAGATAGGTGGCAGGGTCGCTTTGAAGCAGGTGGCGAAGGTTGCAGGTAAGCGGTTGCGAGACCCGCGAACCTACGTGAATGTGGGCCCGGACGGCCTCATGAATGCGGGCCTTGGGTACCTGCAGACGGGCGATGCTTCCGCCGCCGCCAGTGCCTTTGTCACCCCGGAGGGCCGGACGGTAGGAGGCGTCGCCGGCCTGGCAACCAAACACTTGGGCAGAGGGGCGGGCAAGCTGCTGGACCGTCGGCTGGACAAATACGCGCCGGACGATCCTCGACACCGGACGGGCGCGCGCGGCATGGTTAACCGTTCCCTGGCTCGCGTTCACACCGGCGCGAAACACGCCGCCGGGCATGCCACAAGGCTTACCGGAGTCGACGACATGGCTTCCCTTGCCGCGCACGCCACCAACCTCGGCGTGCACAGTCACGCCGGTATCGCGAACGGCGCATTTACTCCGCAGGGGGAGGCCCATGAACGAGCCCGGCAGGTTGCCAGTGGCGAGACATCCGAGGCAAAGGTTAATGAGCAGTTCTACGCAATGATGGAACAGACGTTTACCGAGCCCGCTCATGCCGAAGGCCTCCAGGCTGCGCGCCCACGCCCGAGCGTATCTGTGCGGGCAAGGACCGCCGCGCAGGCCACGATGGCCCGAACGAGAGAAAAACTGGACTTTCGTCGTGCGAAAGTCCATAACTAGACCGTCGTGAACTAGCTCATCGCCGCCTCCTACCACTGAGGGCAACGCAGCGGCTATTTCGGCGACCGAATTCAGCCGTGTGGTTGCGTTCGGTGACAAGATCGCGAGTCGGGTAACCCATCGCGGGGCCGAGCCGTGGAATCCGTAGACTGACGGCACTTCGCCGCGTCCTCGCGGTGCGTTGCCCGGGTGGTGGAACGGCAGACACGGCCGTCTTAAAAATGGCTGCCTCGGAAGGGGCGTACGGGTTCGAATCCCGTCCCGGGCACAGCAAAATTGAGATCTTGCCGGGCGGGATTCGACGAACGGTGCGGCCGAATCCCGTCCCGGGCACAGGTCAGCCGCTATTGCCTGGTTCAGCGTTGAGGCCGGGGCCCGGTTCCACGTCGATGTCGGCGGCCCGCATCGGCTGGTCGCACACCGAGCAGTGCAATTCAACGTGGCCGACTTGGCCACAGGCGTGGTGTCGGTAAAGCACCGGCGGCCCATCGGTCCCCCCAGCGCACCATTACCAGCAGCAGATCAATCTGCGCTCTGACTATCGATTCACCGCACCCGACGGCACACAAGTGGGGCTCGCAGAGCTATTCGCCGAACGTCGCCAGCTAGTCATCTACCACTTCATGCTCGAGCCGGCCAGGCCTGGGTCTGCGGCGGCTGCGCCTCGTTCACTGACAATCTCCTCGATCAACCCCACCTCAACGCCCGCGACACCACGCTGATCCTCATGGCCCGGGCGCCGCAAGAGGAGATCGAACCCCTCCGGCAACGATTCGGTTGGACCGTTCCGTGGTACTCGTCCTATGGCAGCAGTTTCAACGACGATCTCGATCTGAACCGTGGCTTCGCGCTGAGCGTGTTGCTACACGATTCGGAAACGGACGAATTCTTTCGCACCTATGTCACTAGCGGTCGAGGTGTGGACCGGCTTCGGCTCGACTTCAACCTGCTCGACCTGACCCCGTACGGGCGACAGGAGGCATGGGAGAACTCGCCCGAGGGCTGGCCGCAGGACGAGACCATGACCTGGCTGAGACTGCGCGACGAATACGACAGCTAGCGCAACCGTAAACTGTCGGCAATCCCACTCCGATCAGTCGCAGCCCGATGTGCCTGCCGCCGGATTTTGCTAGCGTTGCACGTTAGGCTTACAGGAGATGCGTGTCGTATGCGCGTCGCCTGGTGAACGCCAGGTTGCCAAGGAGGCATCGTGAGAAGCAGTAATCCCGTTCTCGCCCGGCTCACTCAGCGCGCCAGTCGGCACTCCGGCCTGCGTCGGGAGCCCGTGCACGCCGACCGTAGCGTCAGCGCCGCCGGTTATGCCGGCTTCGGTGAAGCCGATACCGCCGACACCCGCACCTATGCACCGTACGGTCAAACCGAGACGCAGCCCATGACAGTGGACGACGTTGTCGTCCGCACCGTCTCGCTGCTGGGCATCACTGCCCTCACGGCGGCGTTGGCGTGGCTGGTCCTTCCCGACGACAAAGCGCTCACCAGCGTCGCGTTGGGCGGTGCGGTCATCGTCGGCCTCGTCCTTGGCCTGGTCATTTCGTTCAAGCAGATCACCAACCCTGTCGCGATCGGCGCGTATGCAGTGGTTGAGGGTGTGCTGATTGGGGTAGTGAGCCGCTGGTACGCCACCGTCTATGGCAACGGGATCGTCCTGCAGGCGATAGTGGGCACCTTCGGCGTCTTCCTCGCCATGGCCGCGCTCTACAAGTTCCGCGTCCTACGAGCCACGCCCAGATTCATCAAATTCGTAACCGGTGCCGTCTTCGGTTTCCTGGCCCTTGCCATACTGAACCTTGGCCTCGGAGTCTTCGGTGTCAATGGTGGACATGGCCTCGGTCTGCGTGACGGCGGAACCATGGGCGTGCTCTTCAGCCTGTTCGCCATCGGACTCGCCGCCATGACCTTCATCGTGGACTTCGCCGTCATCGAACAGGGCGTCGAGGCCGGCGTGGAGCGCCGCTACTCCTGGTACTGCGCCTTCGGCATTCTGGTCGGTCTGATCTGGCTGTATTTGGAAATTCTCCGGCTACTAGGCTACGCCCGCGATTAGTGCGCGGCCTGTTGTGTTGGCGTCTGGCTGCGTTCTCGGCTCCTTGCGTACCTGCCCCGCTGCGCTCCGCCTACGTACGCGGCGTCGCCTGCGGGCCTTGCCAGACACCAACACAACAGGCTCCAGGTTAGAGATGTCCGAGCCGATCAATGACCCCGCCGGGGAATTTCGGGACGCCGTTGGCTCGTGCCTGGGGATGTTTGCCGGGTGGACCGAAGCGCGGTGGCGGGGCGACGGTGACCGGGTGCACCAACTGATCCAGCACCTCGCCGACCTGACCGCCGACGCAACCCCCGGTCCAAGGCGGCGAGTTCCCCGCCTCGATAATTTCTTCGCTTTAGCGGATCAGTTCGCCGTTATTGCCCGCGACCTCGACGTCACCATGGGGGACCGAGATGACGCTGTGGCCGTCTACGTCGCGGCGACGGCCGCGACCCGGCAGCTGCTGCCGAGCGAGAGCGGTAGCCTCCGCAACCCGGTTGCGTAACTCGACCCACAGCCCTCGTCTGCCGGAGGGAACCTCGGACACCTCGGTGCCTGCGGTGTCCGCCGCCCGGACAGCGGCGGCCGCCAATTTGCGAATGCCCCGCCGCGGCTCCCGAATAAGCGACCATCGACTCGAAGGCGTCGGCATCAATTCATCCGAATAACCGAGCGCGTTGACCAGCGTGGGCAGCACGGCTTCGCACGCCCGCAGGTAGCCGGCGGCAGACGGATGGAATCGGTCCTCCGCGTACAACTCGTGCGGGCGAGAGCCGAACTCAGCGCGGAGCGTGTCGGCAAGCGATACCGTTCGCGCGCCGGCGCGCACGGCCGCGATGGTCTGTGCCGCGGCCAATTCGCGACACCAGAACTGAGTCACCCAACGCAGTGGCGGCTGCATGCCCTGCATGGCACTGAGATCCGGACAAGTTCCGACCACGACCTTGATTCCACTTCCGACCAGCTCCCGAACCGCCGCTTCCAGATGTTTCACCGCAGGGGCCGGCCGGCTGCGGTGGGTGATGTCGTTAGCGCCGATGAAGATCAATGTCACATCGGTTCGCTCGCCCAGCACCTGCGGTATCTGCTCGGCCAGGTCGGCGCTCTGAGCGCCGGGAACCGCAAAGCAGCGCAGCCGCACCGGCCGCTGCAGCGACTCGGCCAAGTTGCCGGCCAACACCGCTCCTGGAGTTTGGTCCGCCCGGGTCACCCCGACACCGGCGGCGCTGGAATCCCCGATTAGTGCGAACTCCACCGGTATGCCGGAAAATTGTTCCCCGTACAACCCGTCGCATTCTGGCGCATCTTTCCTGATGGGAATGCTGCCGCGCAGCCGATGGGCCTGTGTCATGACCACATAGGTGGTGACAGCAACCCCCAAAATTCCTAGCCCCCCGCCTGCGGCGGCTTTGAGCGCAATATGACGCACTCGCGATTCCCTTCTCACACCATCCAGGCTAACGGCTGATACCGCGGACAGGTAAAGAGGTTCTTAACCAGGCCCTAGGATGGGTCGATGCGGTTTGCGAACTCGGTCCTTGACCTCATAGGCGACACACCGTTGGTGTGTCTCGGCGGCACGAATGCCGATGCTTCGGCGCCGCTGATCCTTGCCAAGCTGGAATACCTCAACCCCGGCGGGTCGGTGAAAGACCGAATAGTCCAGCGCATGGTCGATGCCGCCGAGCGCGGGGGATTACTCCGGCCCGGTGGAACGATAGTGGAGCCTACCAGCGGCAACACCGGGATCGGGCTGGCCTTAGTCGCCCAACAGCGCGGCTATGACTGCGTTTTCATCTGTCCGGATAAGGTCTCGGCCGACAAAATCGCCGTTCTGGAATCTTACGGCGCTAGGGTCGTTGTCTGCCCGACCGCAGTGCCGCCGGAGCACCCCGACTCCTACTATCAGGTGTCCGACCGGCTGGCCCGTGAGCTGCCCGGCGGCTGGAAGCCGAACCAATACGCCAATTTGCAGGGCCCCTTGTCGCACTACCACTCGACCGGGCCGGAAATTTGGCGGGACACCGAGGGACGCGTCACGCATTTCATCGCGGGTATCGGCACCGGCGGCACCATCTCGGGTACCGGCAAATACCTCAAGGAGGTATCCAACGGCCGGGTGCGGGTGATCGGTGCCGACCCGGTCGGATCGGTCTACTCAGGTGGCAGCGGCCGCCCATACCTGGTGGAAGGCGTGGGAGAGGACTTTTGGCCCGAAGCCTATGACGCCACCATCCCGGACGACATCATCGCGGTCGGCGACAAGGATTCGTTCGCGACAACGCGGCAACTCGCGCGAGAAGAAGGTCTGCTCGTCGGCGGGTCCAGTGGCATGGCGGTGGCTGCGGCACGTCAGGTGGCTGCGACCGCCGGCTCGGACGACGTCATCGTTGTCCTGCTGCCAGACGGCGGTCGGGGCTATGTATCCAAGATTTTCAACGATGAATGGATGTCTCGCTACGGTTTTCTGTCCGGCTCCGGCGACACAGAGGTCGGGGAGGTTCTGAGCGGAAAGACGGGTCAATTGCCGGCGTTGGTGCACATACATCCCAAGGAGACGGTTCGCGAGGCCATCGACGTGCTTAGGCGATTTGGCGTTTCTCAGCTCCCGGTTTTGATCGCCGAGCCTCCCGTAGTTTCGGCGGAGGTCGTCGGTTCGGTGTCGGAGAAGTTGTTGCTGGATGCGTTGTTTAAGGATGCCGCTGCCTTGTCAGATCCGATTGAGCGACACATGGCCCCGGCCTTCCCTATGTTAGGCGAAGGTGTTGCCGTCACCGACGCGGTGAAGCAGCTCGCTAGCGCGGACGCTGCCATGGTCCTGCGGGAGGGCGAGCCG
>DATATO010000140.1:0-11318 GCA_036268755.1 Mycobacteriales bacterium
GTGGGTTCGGGTAGCAAACGTTCGGTGGCTATAGCGGAAGGGAAACGCCCGGTCTCATTCCGAACCCGGAAAGCTAAGCCTTCCAGCGCCGATGGTACTGCCTCATGAGGGGTGGAAGAGTAGGACACCACCGAACACAAATATCGCTGAGGGAGTGATGAGGCAACTCATCACTCCCTCAGTATTTTATGTCCATTTCGCGTTTTGGCCGGCTTCGCCCCGTGCCGTATGTTGCAGCAACGTTCGATGAATGCTGCCGTCATCTGTAAGCTGTCATTACCTTTGGCGTATGAACGCCTGTGGGTTATTTGCTGCGCAAGGAGCAGGATTATGGAGGATTCTTCCTCGGGGAATACGTCAAGAACCGGGAAGAACAGGCCGCCACATCGTTCGTCGGCTCCGCCTCGCAAATCCAGCTCATATCAGAAACCTTCCGACGATCGCCGACCTCGTGATCGGGAGGCCGAACAGCGCTACAGCGGTCCCGCGCTTGCGGAAGACATTCTGTTCGCAGACCTCGACCCAGAGGTGCGAACGCAGCTCCGCGTGCTGCCGAAAGAGGTCGCCGAGCGAGTCGGCCGGCACCTCGTGGCCGCCGGCCGTCTGCTCGACCACGACCCCGACCTCGCGTTGCAACACGCCCAGGCGGCACGCGTAAAGGCGCCGCGATTCGGCATCGTCCGGGAAGCCGTCGGGGAGGCCGCCTACCATACCGGCGACTGGCACATGGCCCTGATGGAACTGCGGGCTGCCCGCCGGGTCACCGGCAACGACGCATACCTGCCGATGATCATCGACTGCGAGCGTGCGCTGGGCCGGAGCGAGAAGGCCCGGCAGCTGCTGGACGAGGCGCGTAAGGGGAAATTGGACATCGTCACCCGGGTCGAGCTGGCGATTCTCTCCGCGGGCATCCACCGCGAAAACGGCGATACCGCCGCCGCCATAGCCGATGTCTCCCTGCCGGAACTCCGCAGCTCCGGCGAGCACAGTTGGCTTGCCCGGCTCCGCTACTGCTATGCGGAGCTGCTCCTCGAACGCGATCAGTTGGATCAGGCCAAAACGTGGTTCGGCCTCGCGGCCGACGCCGACGATACAGATGAAACCGACGCGGCCGACCGGCTCCTCGAGCTCGAAGGCGTTGCGCTGGGCGAAGACATCGAAGCTGGGGTGGAGCCGGAACAGCAAAACCCGGCCGGCGTTTAGAGGTTTCGGTAATAGGTGCTAGGGGTTCCACCGGCATTCCGTGAAGAAATGTCACCGGCATTTCTTCACGGAATGCCGCTAGGGGCCTAATCGGTGAGGCTGGGAGGCCAGATCATGCGCGCAGTCCAGGTAACCGAACACGGTGGTCCGGAAGTTCTTAAAATGGTCGACATCGATTCGCCCGAGCTGCCCGCCGACCACGTTCTTGTCGCCTCGGCGGCCGCCGGCGTCAACTACATCGACACCTATCAACGCGAGGGCACCTATCCGATCCCGACACCCTTCACGCTCGGCCTGGAGGGGGCGGGACGTGTCCAACAGGTCGGCTCCGACGTCTCCGGCATCTCCGTCGGGGATTCGGTGGCGTGGAAGCAGGCCAAGGGCAGCTACGCGCAGCAGGTCGCGGTGCCGGCGACCGAGTCGGTACCGGTGCCCGAGGGCGTCGGCCTAGAGCAGGCCGCCGCGGTCATGCTGCAGGGACTGACGGCCCACTACCTGGCGACCTCGACGTATCCCATTCAACCGGGCGACTGGGCCGTCGTGCATGCCGGCGCCGGCGGCGTCGGGCCGCTACTGACCGAGATCGTCAAAAAGCTCGGCGGCCGCGTGCTGACCACCACCTCCACGGCCGAGAAGGCCGAGCTTTCCCGTAGCGCGGGTGCCGACGAGGTAGCCTCGTATGACGATTTCGCCGCTCGGGTCAAGGAGCTGACCGGCGGTGAAGGCGCGGCGGTGGTGTACGACGGTGTCGGCAAGACCACCTTCGACCAGAGCCTTCGCGCGTTGCGGGTCCGCGGCACGATGGTGCTGTACGGCGCCGCGAGCGGTCCGGTTCCGCCGGTCGACCCGCAAACCCTCAACAGTGGCGGCGCGCTCTACCTGACCCGCCCGACGCTGTGGCATTACACCCGCGATCGCGCCGAGCTCACCGCGCGAACGGACGAGCTGTTCGGTTGGATCGCCGATGGATCGGTCACGGTCCGGATCGGGGGCCGATACGACCTCGCCGAGGCGACCCAGGCGCATATCGATCTGCAGAGCCGACGCACGACCGGAAAGCTCCTTCTGACGGTGTGACAAGACGTGGCCTATAGCCTGCCGCACCGGCCGCCTGTCGGCGGGGCTGTGACTCGGTAGTAGGGTCGTCGGAATTGGATCCCGCGCCATGTCGGCGCCACGACTGACGAAGGTGAGGCAGTGTGTCTGTTGGAGAAATCGCGGCACTGATTGCTGCCTGCGCGGCCGCGCTCGTAGCGTTGTTCCTGGTCGTCACCCTGGTCAAGCTCATGCGAACGCTCGACACCGCCACGCAGGCTGTGAAGAAGCTGTCCGACCGGGTCGAGCCGATTCTGTCCGAGCTCGAGTCCACAATCGCCGGGGTAAACACGCAGCTGGTGAAGGTGGACGCGGTCACCGATCACGTGGCCTCGCTCGCCGGCAGCGTCGCAACCGTCACATCCCTGGTCACCGGGGCGGTAACTAACCCGATCGTGAAGGTTGCCTCTCTCGTCTACGGGTTGCGTAAGGCCGCCGGATCCCGCCGCGGCGACGGGGCCGCGTCGACGGAGGCGACGGCACCCGACCACAGCACCAACCGAAAGACGGCCCGCCGGAAGCGGGGACGTGGATGACCAAGCGACTGTTCTGGTTGGGGGTAGGCGCTGTCGCCGGTGTCCTCGTGTTCCGTAAACTGAGCGCAGGACGAGTGAGCCATGACACAGCGGGCTCGTCCCGCAACGCTTCGGCCGGCGGCCTTGTGTCGGCCGTGAGAGGCTTTCTTGACGACATGAGGTCCGCCATGAATAAGCGGGAAGGTGAGCTGCTAGCCGTGCTGGACCGACCCGCTCCCACCCCTGAAGACGTCCGTGCAGTCATGACCGAGTCGGCGTACGCGCCGCGGCACGCGGCACCCTAGCGGCTGACGTTCCTCTTCGCGCTCACCCGAGCGTTGCGTCGCCGCGCAGTTTCTCACCCGTGCCGTTACTACGTTGATAACCGGATGTATGCCATGAAGACTTCTGAGATTCGCCAACGCTTTCTCGACCATTTCGCCCGCAACGGGCACACTGTGGTGTCGAGCGCCAGCCTGCTGTTGGACGACCCCAATCTGTTATTCGTCAATGCCGGCATGGTGCCGTTCAAGCCCTATTTCCTGGGTCAGCAGACGCCGCCCTACTCCCGGGCCACCAGCGTGCAGAAGTGTGTGCGCACGGTGGACATCGAGGAGGTCGGGAAGACCACCCGGCACGGGTCATTCTTCCAGATGAACGGCAACTTCTCGTTCGGCGACTACTTCAAGGAAGACGCCATCCGCCTGGCGTGGGAGCTCATCACCAAGCCAGTGACCGACGGCGGCTTCGGGTTCGACGAGTCCCGGCTGTGGGCCACCGTCTACCACGATGACGACGAGGCCTTTAGTCTCTGGCGCGACAAGATCGGCGTGCCCGAATCGCGCATCGTCCGCCGCGGCATGACCGATAACTTCTGGTCCATGGGCATTCCCGGCCCATGCGGACCCTGCTCCGAGATCTACATCGACCGCGGCCCCGCCTACGGTCGTGAGGGCGGCCCGGAGGTCGACGAGGACCGCTACCTGGAATTCTGGAACCTCGTCTTCATGCAGTTCGAGCGGGGCGCGGGTCCGGCCAAAGAGGGCTACGAGATCCTTGGCGAGTTGCCGGCCAAGAACATCGACACCGGCATGGGGCTGGAGCGGATGTCGGCGCTGCTGCAGGGCGTGGACAATCTGTACGAGATCGACGAGATGGTCGGCGTTATCAACCGCGCCAGCGAGCTGACCGGCAAGGAGTACGGCAAGAACTCCGGCCCTTCGGCCGGCGAGGCGCATCCAGACGACGTGCGGTTCCGCGTGGTCGCCGACCACGTCCGTACCGGGCTGATGATGATCGGCGACGGCGTCACCCCCGGCAATGAGGGCCGCGGCTACGTGCTACGCCGCATCCTGCGCCGCGCGATCCGTGCCATGCGGCTGCTCGGCTGCGAGGACCCGGTGCTGCCGGAGCTGATGCCGGTCTCCCGCGACGTCATGAAGGCCTCCTACCCGGAGATCGAGACCGACTTCGCCCGCATCTCGGGCATCGCCTACGCCGAGGAGGAAGCCTTCCGGCAGACGTTGCGGCAGGGCACCACCATCTTCGACACCACGGTGGCGCAGCTGCGTGACGCCGGCAAGTCCGAGTTGTCCGGTGCGCAGGCGTTTGCGCTGCACGACACCTACGGTTTCCCAATCGACCTGACCCTGGAGATGGCCGGCGAGCAGCAGCTCTCGGTCGATCAGGAGGGCTTTCGTGTGCTCATGGGTGAGCAACGGGCCCGGGCTAAGGCCGACGCCACCGCCCGCAAGACCGGCCATGGCGACACGGCTGTATTCCGGTCGGTGCTCGACGACAACGGTCCCACCCGCTGGCTTGCCTACGAGACGCTGGAGACCGACTCCCGGGTGCTGGCATTGCTGTGCGACGGTCAGCCCGTTACGGCCGCCCGGGCCGGCGACATCGTTACCGTGATCCTGGACCGCACCCCGTTCTATGCCGAGTCGGGTGGGCAGGACTCCGACGCCGGCGTTGTGTGCGGCTCCGGAATGCGCGGCGAGGTCATCGACGTGCAGCGGCCGATCAAGGGCCTCATCGCCCACTCGGTGCGCATTCTCGACGGTGAGCTCGGCATGGGTGAGCAGCTTCACGCCGAGGTTGACGTCGAATGGCGCACCGGTGCCCGCCAGGCTCACTCCGGGACCCACGTGATTCACGCCGCGTTGCGCGAGATCCTCGGCCCGACGGCCCTGCAGAGCGGGTCCTATAACCGGCCCGGCTACCTGCGGCTCGACTTCGCCTGGCGTTCGGCGCTCTCGCCGGACTCTCGCTCGGACGTGGAGCAGGCGGCCAACTCGGCCATCCGCCGCGACTTCCCGGTCGACGTGAAGTACATGACGCTGCCGGAGGCCAAATCGCTCGGCGCCCTCGCCCTGTTCGGCGAGACATACGACGAGACGGTTCGCGTCGTGGAGATCGGCGGCGAATGGTCCAGGGAACTGTGCGGTGGCACCCATGTGTCGCACTCGTCGCAGATCGGGCTGGTGACGATCACCAGTGAGTCCTCGGTCGGCGCCGGGCAGCGCCGCGTCGAGGCCGTCACCGGCATCGAAGCCTTCGCGTATCTGGCCCGAGAGCGGGATCTGGTCAGCCAGCTCGCCGAGCAACTCAAGGCGCCGCGCGAGGAGCTGCCCGAGCGGGTCAGCGCCCTGCTGGCCCGGATGAAGAATGTGGAGCGCGAGTCCGCGCAGCTGCGCGGCCGGGTGCTCGCGGCCCAGGCCGGCGAGCGCGCGGCTGCGGCGGTCGACGTCGACGGCGTGGCCTACGTGGGCCTGGTGGCGACCTCCGAGGTCGAACCGAGCGACCTGCGCGGCTACGCCCGCCAGATCATCGAGCGGATCGATGCGCACCGACCGGCCGTTGTCGCGATTCTCACCGCCCCCTCAGGTGCCGATGCCGGCACTCCACTGTCGCTGGTGGTTCACGTCAACGAGTCGGCCCGGTCACGTGGCCACTCCGCCAGCCAGTTCGTCAAGCAGGCGTTGGCCGGCCGCGGTGGCGGCAGCGACGAGGTTGCCCAGGGCGGCGGCGCGGACCCCGCCGCGGCCGACACCGTGCTGGCCGCGATTCGAGACGGCATCGACGGTCGCGCCGGCGTCGCGCGCTGACCGGATGACGGAAGCCGACCGCGGGGAAGTCCGCGGCGATAACCGGGCCGACGCGCCGCGTGGCCGTCAGGCCAGTCGGGGCGCCGTGCTGTGTGTAGATGTCGGCGAGGTGAGGGTAGGGGTCGCAATCAGCGATCCCGCCCGCATTCTCGCCACGCCGTTGATCACGCTGAAACGGGACCGTGCGCGCAATGGTGATTTGACCGAGATTGTGCGGATTGTTTCCGAACGCGAGATAGTAGAGGTTGTAGTGGGCCTGCCGCGGCTATTGTCGGGTGCGCACGGGAGTGCGGCTTCCATCGCGCAGCGGTACGCGGCTAGACTCGCTCGGCGGATCGCTCCGGTTCCCGTGCACCTGCACGATGAGCGCATGACCAGCGTCATCGCTGGTCGAACGCTCAGCGAGCAGGGTGTGCGCGGCAAACGGCAGCGTGCAGTGGTCGATCAGGTAGCTGCCGTGGTGATACTGCAGTCCTGGCTCGACGCCGCGTCGAGACATTCGTCTCCCGCCGCTACGGCGCACCCGGAGGACTCGTCATGACGGTGGGAAGATTCAGCGTTGGCCCGCCCGACGAGCCACACCGCGTAAGGGGCGACGCTGGCGCGCGTCGCCCGGCGCGGTCCACCCCCGGCGTCGCCAGAGCTCGGGTTCGCCCCCATCCCCCTCGAGAAACGTTAAATCCTCCCCGCGGCCCCCAGCCGGCATTTCCTCCAACACCGCCGCGCACGCCGCGTCCGCCCTCCGATGGATTCGACGCCATCGATGCTAGCTTCGAGCCGGAGCTGCCGCGTTCCTCGCACCGGGGTCGCCGCCGCCGGCACCGCGACCGGCGACATTCGGCTACGGCCTTCCTCGTCGTTATTGGCGTTTTCGCCGTGATAGCCCTCGTCGGCTGGTGGGGCTACGGAAAGATCCACGAGTTCTTCGTGGCGCCAGACTATGCCGGTCCCGGATCCGGCTCGGTCAGCGTCAAAATCAACAATGGGGACAGCATCTCTGCCATCGGCAATACCCTCGTGCGCGCGAAGGTCGTCAAAAGTGCCGGTGCCTTCGTGGATGCCGCGGATAACGACCAGCGTTCCCGCAAGCTGCAGCCGGGCACCTACAACATGCGCAAGAAGATGAGCGCCAAGTCGGCCCTGGGTCGGTTACTCGATCCCGCCGCGCGGGTCAGCGGTCGATTTACGGTGCGGGAAGGCCTCACCGTGAAGTCCACGCTTGCCCTGATCCACGAGCACACCAACATATCGCTGGACGATCTGGAGGCCGCTGCCAAGGACCCGAAGGCGCTGGGGGTGCCCGACTGGGGAAAGGGCAACCTGGAGGGTTTTCTCTTCCCCAACACCTACGAGGTGGACCCGTCCGCAAGCGCGGCCGATGCGCTCAAGCAGATGGTGTCGCAGGCCAACGCGGTGTTCACACAGCTCAACTTCGCGGCGACCGCCCAGCAGGCGGGGTACGACCCGTATCAGGTGCTGACGGTCGCGTCGATGGTGGAGATGGAGGGTGTCGCCGACGACTTCGGCAAAATCGCCCGGGTCGCCTACAACCGGCTTTCGGCGGACATGCCGCTGCAGTTCGACTCCACCACACAGTACTGGCTGGAGCTCAACGGGCAGGGTCGGAAGAAGGACAAGCTCACCGACGGCGACCTGCGCTCCGAGCAAAACAATTACAGCACCACCACCAATCGGGGCCTCCCACCGACCGCCATCAGCAATCCCGGCAAGTCGGCGATCCAGGCGGCGCTGAGCCCACCGGCGGGTAATTGGCTCTACTTCGCGGTGACGTCGGAGAACGGGCACTCGTCCTTCACCAACAATCTCAACCAGCACAACCAGAACGTCCAGATATGTCGTCAGAAGAAGCTCGGCTGCTGATGGCCGGCGCGTGCCGCGCGGCGGTGCTGGGCTCCCCGATCACGCATTCGCTGTCGCCGGTTCTCCATCGAGCCGCCTA
Organism: Mycobacteriales bacterium; assembly: GCA_036268755.1. Lineage (GTDB taxonomy): Bacteria > Actinomycetota > Actinomycetes > Mycobacteriales > QHCE01 > DATATO01. The sequence continues at coordinate 7,884 of DATATO010000140.1, forward strand.
TGCCGCTCTCGGGTTGTCGGGCTGGCGCTACGACGCATACGAGTGCGACGAGGCTGGGCTCGCCGATTTGGTCGGCGGGCTAGACGGCTCCTGGGCCGGCCTGTCGCTCACGATGCCGCTGAAGCGGGTGGCATTGCGGATCGCGGACCGGGCCAGCGACCTGGCGGCCGGGTTGGGTGCGGCCAACACCCTGCTGTTGCGGGACGGGCAGCGATTCGCGGACAATACCGACGCGCCGGGAATGGTCGACGCGCTGGCCGAGGCCGGAGTCGACGCGCCAGGTTCGGTGCTCGTCATCGGCGCCGGCGGCACCGCGCAGGCCGCACTGGGCGCCGTGTCGATGTTGCGGGTGCCGCCGCCGGTGACGGTCGCCGTGCGTGATCCCGCCCGTTCACTCGAGGCGCAGGCGACGGCCCGACGGCTAGGCTTGGATGTGACCGTCGAGCGTTTCGCGGAACTGCCGCGCCTGGTATCGGCCGCAGAACTCGTCGTGTCGACGGTGCCGGTGCAGGCTAGCCCCACCCTCGCCGAACTACCCTGGACCGGTGACGGGGTGTTCTTTGACGCGCTTTACGCCCCCTGGCCGACCCCTGCGGCCGCGGCGGTGCTTCGCGCCGGCGGCACGGTGATCTCGGGGCTGGAGTTACTGCTGCACCAGGCCGCTCATCAGGTGCGATTGATGACGGGACAGCCGGCCCCGCTGACCGCCATGCGAAAGGCGTTGGCGAATGTTCGGTGAGGTAACCGCCGCCGTCGCGGCCGGCCTGGTGGGACTGGCCGTCGGCTGGTGGGCGAGCCTGGCGATCCGCCGGGTGCCTCGTGAGGAGCCCATTCTGCGGCAATGGCCGCGCTGCCACGCCTGCGATGCCTACGTGGCGGCCAGGGATCTCATTCCGGTGTATTCGTGGTTCGCCTTGCGCGGCCGCAGCCGTTGCTGCGGCGCACCGTTGGGGTACGGCTATCTCGCGCTCGAGTTGGGTTCCGGCGTCCTGTTCGCGGCGCTCACGATGCGGCTCGGTGTCTCGGTGGAGTTGGCGGCCTACCTGTACCTCGCGGCCGTGTGTGTGCCGCTGTTCGTCATCGACGTTCGCGATCATCGACTTCCCGACGCCCTGACCCTGCCGTCCTACGTCCTGTTGCCAGCGCTGTTGACGGTCGCGGCTGTCTCTACCGGTCAGTGGTGGGAGCTGCTGCGCGCGGTGCTCGGGGGAGTGGTGCTCTTCGCCGCCTATTACGCACTCGCCGTGGTCGCGGCCGGCGCGTTGGGCTTCGGCGACGTCAAGCTCGCCGGCCTGTTGGGGCTGGCGCTGGGCTGGGCCGGCTGGTACGCCGTGATCGTCGGTGCGCTGCTGGGATTTGTCTACGGCGGCGTTTTCAGCCTCGCGCTGTTGGCGGCCCGCAAGGCGAGCTCATCCACGAAGATCGCCTTCGGGCCCTTCATGATGCTGGGTGCGCTGTCGGCGCTGCTGATCGGCGACCACGTCGGTGCGGTCATCCCCCTGATGGCTGCGAGGTAGGCGCGGGGGTGGGCGACACCGCCCGGCTCACTCCTGGCTTAGGGCGACCGGCGAACGACGTCCATCAATTGCCGGAACTTCTTAGCTGATCAGTTCGACCTGGCAGGTTAGGCCCGGGGCCTTGCTGAGCCTGAGGTCGGCGGTCAGCAGTGGCAAATTCAGCACGGTCGCCAGCGTGACATACAACCCGTCGTAGAAGGTGACGGTGTGCCGCAGTGCCCATGCCCGGCTCGACATGTCTTTCGTCTGCGAATATCGGTGAGCGATAATGCTGGGTAGCGCGTGCAGCCCTGTAAGAGCAGTTTCTTCCTTAATCTCGTCCCGGTATACCGCCCGGCGGAGCGTATGGCCTACTTCGGCGTCGATCAGGTGCGGGGCGTGGCAAGTGCTCTGGACGATCCGGGTGCGCAGCGCGATGCCCACCGCGTCCTTTCCGCTGAGCGCATCGACGACCGCCGACGCATCTACGACGTATTCACTCACCGCGTAGCTCCCGCCGGGATTCCTCAATGGTCTCCCGACTGATTCCTGGGCTGGAATCATTCGCTAGGGTGCGCTCGACGATTGCCATGGCCTCGGCCTTGGTTCGCTGGTGTGCCGCCTGGATCAGCTGCTCCCGCATATACGACTGCAGCGACTTCCCGGACTCCTTGGCCCTACGACGGTAGGTCTCGGCCACTTCGTCAGGGAGTTCACGGATCTGAATGGTTGCCATGGCGTCATATTAGCGCAGATACTGCGCGGCTTTGCTTGCATGTCTCGGGCTTAGCGCGGAGGAATCGATCGCTTCTACGCGTTTATCTGCTTTGCCGCATCGGCGAGAGCTTTCGGCAACCGTGCGGCGGGAGCAGCGTTAATTTCATCCCAGGGGCGTCCTTCGGGGCAACATGCTTTCTGGGGAGGTCCAGTGTCCACTGTGCAGCGTCGTGAACCGGGACTTCCCCTTCGCCGAACCCGTTGTCCACGGTTACAAACTCAATCTCCGGACATCCCCCGGAACGGTTCCGCGCCGTTAATCAGACAGGCCCCCTAGAGGGCCTGCCAACGTCGCCAGGTCCGCTCGGGAACGTCGAACTTACGACACCACCTCGAGACCGCCATGTTGGCTTCCTTGCGGATCATCTCGAGGTCGGCGAAGGGCCCCAGACGGCCCTCGGCTGATTTCTTCCAGACCCGATCTGCACCGCGGCTTCAACCCAGAGCCTGGGTCAGATCGGCGACCTCAGCCTCGAGCTGACCCTCCCGACTGGTCGGCCCAGACTTGCCGGCGGCAATCCCAGCCTTCCCAGTTTCGAGGAACTGTCGCTTCCAGCTCCCGATCGCCTGTTCGGACACCTTCTCGCGGCGCGCCGCTTCAGCGACCGACACCTCGCCCTGCAGGACGGACAACACGATCCGGATCTTCTTCTCAACCGGAATCACAGGAGGTCTACTCATATCCATCAGACTCACTCTCAAGGAGTGAGATCAACAACTAACTTCCCTGCCACAAAATCTGACGCGAGACAGCATCACTTATATTCGCGTCCGGCATGCCACCACTTTTTTGTCATTTCTACAGGCTGAGGATGAAGTGCTGCTACCGTCTAGTCATATCGCCAAGTCAGAAACTTTTTCCACTGCGCCTTACCTAAATTTGGCATCGTCGTGCATGAAGTTTCGATACCGTATTTTTCGGTGACACCAAGTATCTCGGGGCCATGGAGATCTAGTTGCGGGCGCACTGAGCCGTAGAGGTGATCTTATTGAACGTATTCGCTGCTACCGCGACACAATGGGTCCGGTAGCGGACGGTCATGTGGCGACGCTGCTACGCAGAAGTCCTTATACCCTCAAATTTCGGAGCCCCTCAGACTCTTGTCGAACAAAGCACATTCTTCACATATTTTGAATACGACGATGCGGCTTTGAGGAGTAT
>DATATO010000141.1:0-12950 GCA_036268755.1 Mycobacteriales bacterium
TAACAAAACAATCAATTAACGGTTGCTACCGAAAACCCCACAACCCCACAACACCCAAAGGCATCACAACGCTACAGAGCCCAAACGGCACACAACAAAACACTAAACACTGTTGAGTTCTCAAACAACACCACACACCACAAGACACCGTTAAGCATTTCGTAGGGTGATTTTGAGGGCTACACTCCGGCGAGAACCGCCAAACTGTTTCAGCCCGACCTGTGCAACTCTACCAGCTTGCCTCGGGTCCCGCTGCCCCGCCTCGGTCCAATTTGCCGATCCTTCCGGCTTTTCAAACCCCTCAAGACGGGCAAGGAGAAATTTACGACATGTCCCCACATCGGCGCGCACCGGGGTGGAGGAATAACGTTTTAGCTGTTCAACGACCTAGCGCTATTTAGCAAGTCCGGTTCTCACAATACGGTTTACTCCCCCTTGTTGGACGACTCTCGATGGACCAGGCCCTGGCTTGCCAGGTACGGCCCACTTCTGATCCGGGTTGACGGTTGACGCCGAATCCGCGGCGCTCTGCTGCTCCGACGGTGAAACTGGCGCGATGACTCGCGCGGGCGGCGAGAACCGGCCATCCTTCACCCGTGGGCTCCAGACCTGTACGAGTAACGCCCGGTGCATTCCGGCGGCACGCCTTGATAAGGGACGCATCGAGTTAACTCCCTCTTGATAGCTGGTCTTATACCAAGTAGACATTACGGAAGAACCAGTATCCGCGTTGGATAATTCGGATCTTCCGTCCGAAAGGTCACTATTGCCGTTGGTCCTTCCGGGCCACCCCGGCAACGTTCCGCTTACCTCGGCGGAGCACAAGCCACTTACCGAACAACCACTCGCCTGAGGTTGGTATTCCCTCGGCATCGGAAAGCTTGCGATTGTTCACGTAGGCGCCACCCTCGGCGACCGTCCGCCGCGCGTCCGACAGGCTCTTACACAGCCCGCTGCTATGCAGCAGCGCCACGAACGTCGGCGGCTCCCCCGCCACCTCGACCGTGCCGGCCTCCCGGAGCGCCGCCGCAAGGGTGGGTTCCGCCAGCTCGGCAAGGTCACCCCGGCCGAACAACGCCCGGCTGGCTGCGATCACCCGCTCGGTCTCCTCACGGCCGTGCACCAGCACGGTAAAGGCCTCCGCCAGCCGCCGCTGGGCGGCGCGGGCCGCGGGCCGCTCGCGGGTAGCCGCCGCCAGATCCTCAATCTCCTCCCGCTCGCAGAAGGTCAGCAGCTTGAGCCAAGGAATGACGTCGGCGTCGTCCGCCTGCATCCAGTGCTGGTACCAGGCATATGGCGAAGTCAACTGTGGGTCAAGCCAGATGGAACCGCCGCCGGTACTCTTGCCGAGCTTTTGTCCCGAGGCATTAGTGATGAGCGGAACCGTCAGCGCATGCACGTGTTCGCCGGTCACCTTGCGCACCAGGTCCAGGCCGGCGATGATGTTGCCCCACTGATCGTTGCCGCCGATCTGGAGCCGGCAACCGGTGGTGCGATGCAGGTGCAGGTAGTCGAACGCCTGCAGCAACTGATAGCTGAACTCGGTGTAGCTGATGCCGCCCGCGGTGAGTCGCGCCGAGACCGACTCCTTGGCCAGCATCTGGTTGATCGAGAAGTGCTTGCCGATGTCCCGCAGGAATTCCAGCGCCGAGACTCCCGAGGTCCAGTCCAGGTTGTTTACCATCACCGCGGCGTTCAAACCGTCGAAATCCAGGAACGCTTCCAGCTGGGATCGAATGCGCTCGGCCATCTCCCGAACCCGGTCCGGCGTGTTGAGGCTGCGTTCGCTGGAGCGACCGCTGGGGTCGCCGATCAGCCCGGTGGCACCCCCGGCGAGCACGATCGGCGCGTGGCCTGCCAGCTGAAACCGGCGCAGCGTGAGCAGTGGTACAAGGTTGCCGGCGTGCAAGCTGTCCGCGGTGGGATCGAAGCCGGCATACAGCGACAGGCCGCCCGGTTTGAGCGCGGCACGCAGCGCGGCCTCGTCGGTGGACTGCGCGATGAGGCCGCGCCAGTGCAGATCGTCGATGATGTCATTCACGTGACGATCATCGCGCACACTCATGTCACACACGAACGGGTGGGCAGGAGAATGCATGAGTATGCCGCAGAGCGCAGGCTAGTTTCGCCTTACGGTGGGCGCATTGGTGATTTCCACGGACGAGAATATTCATCGTCGGTCGGCTGGCAGGGAGCAACGAGCGAGGGTCAACTCGTCGGCACCTGAAGCCAAGGGAGGTTCTATCGGTGGACTCAGTTGACGTTGTGGCCCTGCTCAGTCGGCCATCCGTCGAAGTTGCGCCGCTGTTGCTCGATTGGCGGCTTAGCCACACAACCGAGGACGGCACGGTCACCGCAGCCATCACGGAGGTAGAAGCGTATGCGGGAACCAGCGACCCGGCCTCGCATGCGTTCCGGGGGCCGTCTGCGCGCACCCAGGTGATGTTCGGGTCGGCCGGTCGGCTTTATTCGTATTTCAGCTACGGAATGCACTGGTGCTGCAATGTGGTGACCGGGCCCGAGGGCCAGGCCTCGGCCGTCCTGCTGCGGGCCGGTCGTATCGTCGAGGGGGTGGACCTGGCCCGGGCCAGGCGTGGCGAGCGCGTACCCGATCGGGCCCTCGCCAGGGGGCCCGCCTGTCTCGCGCAAGCCCTGGCGATAGGCAGGGATCAGAACGGCGCGGATCTACTCGACGGGGGCGCCCTGGGGCTGCGCGCCACCGAACCGGCGGAGCCGGCTGCGATCTCGTCCGGGCCCCGGGTAGGTGTCAGCGTGGCGCACGAGGTGCCTTGGCGGTTCTGGGTGACCGGTGATCCCAGCGTCTCGACCTATAAACGAAGCCCGAGGGCTAGGCACTAAACCCGAGCCTTCTGCTCTGCGGGCGGGGTGGAGCCGACAGCTCAATGAGCGCAACTCGGTAAAGAAGTTATACATCGCGACTACGACGAAAGCCTATCGGCGTGGGGGCCTCCGACGGGTGGTCACCCCGGGCGAGCGACGTCGCGTCGGCGGATGACTGCCGTCGACGATGGGCGGGTGATCTGCATCCCAGTCATGCTGTCGCAATGCATCGTTTAGCTCCGACCGTTCGACCTCGCCACGGACTCTTGCCAGGCCGAGCCGCGCCGACTGTGAGACCGCGCTCTCCGACGCTCCGACCGCTTTGCCGGCCTCCGACGCGCTCATGTCGTAGGCAACGACGGCAAGGAGTCGTTTGCGCTCCTCAGGACTGCCCGCGTATGCGGCCGGATCGCTGAGCCCAAGCTCGGCCAGCAGCGCGCGATGCACAACGGCGGGTGTGAAATCGGGCACCCGCTCGTCGCCGGAATCTCCCTGCCGTTGAGCGGCTCCGAGCGAGATGCGTCGGCCCTGAGCCAGGGCGGCCAGCCCTTGTCGAAACTTCTTGGCCGATCTGTCGGGAAAGATCCGGGCGAGCTCGGGCTCCGAGGGAGTTGATGCGGAATCTCGCTCGACGGGGTTGAGCAGCTTCAGCAGGTAGTGCAGCGAGTCGACAGCGGCCCGTGGAATGTTCAGGTCGGCGGCTACGACGCTGCGCATCTCGTTCAGGATATGTCCCTTAAGATGATGTACCCATTCGCCGCTCGTCAGCGGTGCGGATTCCGGGCCGGGCTGTGGGAAGCTCTCCGCCGCGAGATACGTCCCCAGGTCCGCCGCCTGTTGCAGGTCGTCACGCAACGACTCGCCGTGCAGTGCAACGTAAGGGGCCACAAATTCCCTGGTCAGCGGACGCGCCAACGGTATAACCTCGCCCAGCGCTCTCGATCTTTCGACACTGTACGGGGGAAGCGCTCCGGCTCTTCTCAGCAGAGAAAGAGTCACTTCGGTGCTCCGACGCGCCGCTTCTCGTCGCGCATGGAGGCCGCCCCCATCGGGCGCATCGGTGGATTCGCTGTCCAGATCGGAGCGCCCATCATCAAACGCCACCAGTCACTCCTTGGCTATAGGCCTATACGACTCAAGGATAGCCGAGATGATGGGTCCGCCGACCGTTCTCGTAGAGCTAGCTCACCCCGATCGAACGCATCACACTCCCGGACTGTCAGGGTTACGGTCTCTCGGGCCGCCCCCGTAGGCTGCGATCATGCGCATCTATCAAGTGGACTCGTTCAGCGCCCGACCGTTCGGCGGCAACCCGGCGGGGGTGTGCCCGCTCCATGAACCGGCGTCCGAGGCGTGGATGCAGCGGGTCGCGGCGGAGGTAAACGCCTCTGAGACCGCCTTCACCCACCCGCTACCGGACGGCAGCTTCCGGCTTCGATGGTTTACGGTGGATGAGAAGGGAATAACGCTGGACTTTCCGGCCACTCCGGTACAGGAGTGCCCTACCCCGCCCGAGGCTTCGCAGGCCATCGGCGGTGGCAAGGTATTGCGTAGCGGCACGAGCAAGTTTGACCTGTGTTGGAGCTTTCCAACCGCAGCACAGTGGAGGCCGTTACGCCCGACTTCGCGGCTCTCTCAGTGCTGCCTTACCGCGGAATCATCGTCACGGCGGCCGCGAGTCCCGATGAGGATTTCGATTTCGTCTCACGCTTCTTCGCACCGAACGTAGGCATCACCGAAGATCCGGTGACTGGATCAGCGCACTGTGCCCTAGGTCCCTATTGGTCGGCGCGGCTCGGCCGTGACACGTTAAGGGGCTACCAGGCCTCGGCCCGAGGGGGTTACGTCGGTGTCAGGCTGCGCGGAGATCGGGTCGAGCTTCACGGCAGCGCGGTGACGGTGATGGCCGGTGAGCTAACGCCCGAAGCAGAGCCGGAAAACTAGACCCACAACCGTCGAGAGGAACTGCAATGAGCATGTACTTCCGGCAGCTGCTGTCCGGGCAGGACTTCGCGGTGGGCGATCCGTTCGCGACCCAGATGGTCAATTTCGCCTATCTGATCGGCGACACCGTGACCCGCGAAGCGGTAGTTGTGGACCCCGCGCATGCGCCGCGGGACCTGCTCGATGTGCTCGACGCCGACGATATGCGGCTTACGGGCGTGCTGGTCACGCACCATCATGCCGACCATGTTGGCGGCGACCTGATGGGCCACTCGCTGTCAGGCCTCGCAGAACTACTCACGGAGGTGAGCGTGCCGGTGCACGCCAATCGGCACGAGACGGAGTGGGTACGGCGCTCCGCCGGCGTCTCGACGGCCGATCTGGTGAGTCATGATCACGACGACGTGGTGCAGGTCGGCGATATCCCGATCCGACTGCTGCATACTCCGGGGCATACGCCGGGCAGCCAATGCTTTCTGCTGGACGGCAAGTTGCTTGCCGGCGACACGTTGTTCCTACAGGGTTGCGGCCGCACCGACTTCCCCGGCGGGGATCCCGAAGCGATGTACGGCAGCCTGCGGCAGCTCGCCAGGCTGACCGGCGATCCCATTGTGCATCCGGGGCACCGGTACTCCGACGAGCCTAGCGCTCCGCTGTCGGAGGTCACGGAGAACAACTTCGTGTTTCGGCCGGAGTCGGCGGCGCAGTTCCGGGCAACGCTCGGCTAGCGCTAGAGCACAACGCGTCCCGACGTTTTGTGAAGAAATACCGGCGGCATTTCTTCACAAAACGCCGGGAGAGAACACCGTGCTACAGCCAGCGGTACTTGCGAAACAGTACATAGAGCGCGCCACAGATCGAGGCGATGAGGACCAGCACCACGTAGTAGCCGTAGTGGGTGTGCAGCTCCGGCATGTTGTCAAAGTTCATGCCGTAAATCCCGGCGATCGCCGTCGGCACCAAGGCGATCGCGGCCCAGGCCGAGATCTTGCGCATATCCTCGTTCTGCTGGGTCGCGACCTCGTTCTGGCGCACGCTGATCTGCGCCAGCTCGGCCTGCAACACGTCGGTGAGTAGCCGGTCATAGCCCTCGATGGCGTCGGCGGCCCGCAGCACGTGATCGTGTAGGTCCCGGAAGTAGTGCTTGATGGTGTCCGGGGCGCCCCCCACGTCGTCGGAGTCGACCAGCCATTCCATGGCGTTGGCCAGCGGTGCCACGGCGCGACGAAACTCCAGGACCTCGCGCTTGAGCTTGTATATCCGCTCGGAGTGGTTCTCGCGGTCGCCGCTGAACACGTTCTCTTCGATCTCGTCGATGTCGGTGCCCATCGCGTCGATGACCTCGGCGTATTCGTCGATGATCTTGTCGGCGATGTGATAGAGCACCGCGCCGGGCCCATGGCGCAGCACGCTGTCATCGTGCTGCAGATCCGAGCGCACCTGCGCCGGCACCTCGGACACGCCGTGACGCACCGTCACGATGAAACGCTTATGCACAAAGATCGCGACCTCGCTGACCTCTACGACCTCCACCGAGTCGATGTAGCGGACCGGTTTGATCACGACGAACGTGATCTCGCCGTATCGCTCGAGCTTGGGGCGCTGATGAGCCCGGACCGCGTCCTCGACGGCCAATGCCGGGAGTTGGAAGTACCGTGTCAGTTGCTCGAAATCGCTTTCGGACGGCTCGTGTAGCCCGACCCAGACGAAGCCGCCACTGCTCTCTGCCGCCGCCAGGGCGTCTGCGAGCGGCACCTTCTCCTCACGGCGACGCCCGTCGACATACAGCGCGCAGTCCACCATGACATGCGAGTCATCAATCATCGTTACGCTCTTTCAAGCTCAGACACGAAGCTGCGCACCCAACGTCTCGTTGGCGCGCGTCATGGCGGCGTCTCGCGCGGCGGTGGCCTCCTCGACAGTGAGGGTCCGATCCGGCGCCCGGAATGTCAGCGCATAGGCCAGTGACTTTCGTTCTTCGCCCACCTGTGGTCCGGTGAAGACGTCGAACAGCCAGACCGACTCCAGCAGCGGCCCCGCACCTTCCCACAACGCACGCTCCACGACGGCGGCCGGCACAGCCTCCGATACTACTAGTGCGATGTCGAGCAGCACAGGTGGGAACTTGGACAGGGCCGGAGCCGGCTCGACAGCCGGCTCGGGAAGCGCGTCCAGGTCGAGCTCGGCGACCGCGGTGCGGTCCGGCAGCCCCAGAGCGCTCACGACCGAGGGATGCAGCTCCCCGGCATGACCGATCACGCGCAGCCGATCTCCGGCAACGATCAATTCGGCACAGCGTCCGGGATGCCACGGCGCATACTCGGCCCCGCGCACCTCGATCTCGACGCCGGCCGACGCGGCGACGATGCGGGCGGCCTCAATCGCATCGGCCCAGGTCGCAGGTTCGCCGGCGCCCCACCATCCCGGTCTGGCCCGGTCGCCGGCCAACGCGACGGCGATATGGCGCGGCTGCGGCGGAATCGCCGCATACAGCGCCGCGATCTCGTCGTCGCTCGGGCGCCGGTCGACGCTCAACGCAGGCGCCGCGGGGGCGCCCGCCTCGGGCAGATACACCAGTCCGGTCTCGAACAGGGCGACGTCTCGCTGCCCGCGGGCGACATTGCGCGACAGCGCCCGCAACAGCCCAGGTAGCAACGTGGTGCGCAACGCGGGCTCGGCCGCGTCCAATGGATTTACCAGCTCGCACGCCCTGCGCCGCGGATCCTCCGCGGTGAGACCGAGGTCGTCGGACACCGTTTTGGACACGAACGGATAGCTGATCACTTCGACGTACCCCGCCTCGGCCAAGGCGCGGCTGACGCTTCGCAGTCTGCGCTGGGGTGCGCTCAGCCCGGAACTCGCGGGAGCAGGCGGCAGCACCGACGGTATCTTGTCGTATCCATGAAGCCGGATGACCTCCTCCACCAGATCGGCGGGACCGGTGAGGTCGGGGCGCCATGACGGTGGGGTCACCGACCAGGTTGGGCCGGCGACGATTGCGCACCCAATCTGCTCCAGGCTGCCGCGAACGACGGCGGGATCGTACTCGACCCCGGCGATCCGTCCGGGCATCGCCGGGTCCAGCTCAATGGCGGCAATAGGTCCAAGCGAGTCGATGTCCAACACGGCCGGATCGGCGATTCCGCTGCCGAACTCGGTCAGCAGCGCGACGGCCCGCTGCGCGGCCACGGGCGCCAGCTGCGGGTCGACACCGCGCTCGTAGCGCTTGGACGCCTCGCTGTGCAGCCGATGCCGGCGAGCGGTACGCGAGACGGCGGCCGGGTTCCAATGCGCCGACTCGATGAACACTGCGGTCGTCGAATCGGACACCTCGGTGTCTTGGCCGCCCATCACGCCCGCCAACCCGATGGGGCCGGATTCGTCGGTGATGGCAATATCGGCGGGATCCAATACTCGCTGTGCCCCGTCGAGGGTCTGCAGCTTCTCCCCCGGCGCGGCCCTGCGCACCAGCATGGTGCCGCGCAGCGTGTCAATGTCACTGGCATGCATCGGCTGACCGAGCTCCAGCATGAGATAGTTGGTGACGTCGACGGCGAGCGAGATCGACCGTACGCCGGACAGCAGCAGCCGGCGCCGCATCCACCACGGCGACGGGGCGGCCGCATTCACACGCCGCACGACTCGGCCGGCGAAGCGGTCGCAACCGGTGTCGGGTTCGACTCGCACCGGATACGGCGACGCCGCCGTGGCGGCGGGGACCTCGGCGTCCGCCGGATCGGTGTAGGCGATGCCGAGCATGTGGGACAACTCGCGGGCCACACCCCGCATGGACAGGCAGTAGCCTCGGTCGGGCGTCACGGCGAGCTCGAACACCACGTCGGTCAGGCCGAGTGCGGCGACGGCGTCGTCGCCGGGCGAGCAGCGGTCGGCCAGCTCGGCGCGGTCCAGCAGCAGAATGCCGTGGGTGAACGAACCCATGCCAAGTTCATCGGTGGCGCAGATCATGCCGTCGGAGAGCTGGCCATAGGTCTGGCGGGCGGCGATATCGAACCCGCCGGCAAGCACCGCGCCGGGTAGCGAGACCACGACCCAGTCGCCGACGGTGAAGTTGCGGGCGCCGCAGACGATGGAGCGAGGCGCCGCCTCACCGACATTGACCTGGCAGTGACGGATCGGCTTCTTGAATCCGGTGAGCTCGACGATCTCGAGCACCTCGCCGATCACGATCGGGCCGGACAGGTCCGCCCCGATGTGATGCACGGCCTCCACCTCGAGGCCGGCCCGCACCAGGGCAGCGTCGAGTTCGGCCACGCTCAGGCTGCCGGGCGCCCTGTCGGCAGCGGAATCGTCGACCAACTCACCGATCGGGAGATATTCCCGCAACCACGACACTGGGACGCGCATCAGACCCCCGCCTCGAACGCGCTGGAGAACCGCACGTCACCCTCGAACAAATCCCTGGCGTCGCTCAGCCCGTGCCGGAATTGCAGCGTGCGGCCTATTCCCATGCCGAACGCGAAACCGGTATAGACATCCGGGTCGACCCCGCAGGCCAGAAGCACCCGTGGATTCACCATCCCGCAGCCGCCCCACTCGATCCAGCGGGGACCGCCCTTGGCCTCGGCGAACCATACGTCGAACTCGGCGCTCGGCTCGGTGAAAGGAAAGTAGGACGGGCGCCAACGGGTGATCGCCTCCGGACCGAACATGGCCTTGGCGAAATGATCCAACGTCCCCCGCAGGTGTGCCATGGTGATCCCTTTGTCCACCACGAGGCCCTCCACCTGCTGGAACAACGGGGTATGGGTGGCGTCGGGCTCGTCGGTGCGGAAAACATTGCCCGGACACACCACGTAGATCGGCGGCGTGCGGGACAGCATGGTCCGGGCCTGCACCGGCGAGGTGTGGGTGCGCATTACCAGCCGTGCGTCGGCGGGCGCCACAAAGAAGGTGTCCATCATGGTTCGCGCCGGGTGGTCGGGGGCGATGTTGAGCGCGTCGAAGTTCAGCCATTCGGCCTCGATCTCGGGCCCAGTGGCGATCTCGTAGCCCATGCCGATGAACAGATCGCAGACGCGGTCGGTCAGCGTCGACAGCGGGTGGCGGGCGCCACGGGGTCGGCGGGTCGTGGGAAGCGAGACGTCCACGACCTCTTCGGAGAGCACCCGCTCGTCGCGCTCAGCGGTGAGCGCGGCCAGCCGCTCCCGATAGACGTCGGTGATGGCGGCACGGATCTGGTTGACTCGGCGGCCGGCCTCGCCGCGTTCCGCGGCCGGAATCCTTCCGATCTCCCGGCGCGCCAGCGCGACCGGCGCGTTGTCCCCCAGATGCCGGGGTTTGCGCTCGGCTAGTTCGGTGAGGGTAGTCGCCGAGCCGAACTCCCTGGCGGCGTCGGCCACGGCGGCATCCAACGCCTCGGGACTCAGGGCATTCGGATCCGCGGCGGCGGGGTCTATGGCAACATTTTCAGGCATACACGTGCTTTCACATCACGAAACCAAGCTTCTACAACCCGACGAGCATACGACAGACATATCTTGTGGCCTCATGCACGATACGATGACTCGAAGGCGAGGCGGGAGAGACAATGTCAACCGAATCACCCGACCAGGCTTCTACCGCGAATCCTTCCGACGCTGCAGCGCGGCGCCGTACCGGGGCATTCTGGACAGGCGTCGTGTTGATCACGGTGGGCGTGATCATGCATCTTCCGATGTACGTCAGCGCCCGAGACATGCATTACCACATGGCCGGCATGGAGATGGACGCCACGATGTGGGCGGGCATGGCGGCAATCGTGATCGGCCTGGTGGTGGCCGGATACGGCCTGCTGCCCCGCCGCGCCCGCTACGAGGTCGCCGCCCGGCTGCGGGTTCATGCGATCGATGACGCCCCGATCGGCCTGCGTCACGTCGGTTTGCTGCTCGTGCTGGCCGCCGCGGTCACCATCGACGTTATGAAGCCGACAGCGTTGGCCTTCGTCGCCCCGGGCATGACCCAGGAGTACGGGCTCAAGTCGGCGCTCAACCCAACCGGCCATCCGCCGGCGGCACTGCTGCCGCTGTTCGCGGTCACCGGAACCGTGCTGGGCGCGTTGTTATGGGGCTGGCTGGGAGATCGGATCGGGCGCAAGGCGGCGATGCTGTTCGCCGGGCTCATGTTCACCGCGACCGCGATCTGCGGTGCCATGCCGAGCTTCACGCTCAACCTCCTCATGTGCTCCATGATGGGCATGGCCGCCGGCGGGATGCTGCCGGTGGCCTTCACGCTGCTCTCCGAGACCATACCGGCGCGACATCGCGGCTGGCTGATGGTGCTGATCGGCGGAGACATCGCGGGCGCCTACGCGCTGATGAGCTGGCTCTCCGAGGTCCTCACCCCCACCTACAGCTGGCGTATTCTGTGGCTGATCGGTCTGCCCACCGGTCTGTTGTTCATCGTGCTGGTCCGATGGGTACCCGAATCCCCCCGCTACCTGCTCGCCATCGGCCAACAGGCGCAGGCGCGCGCCGTGCTGCGGAAATACCATGCCGAGGTCGTGCCCGCCGAACGCTCCGAGCTCGAGGTAGAGGCGAGCGTCGCGAGCCGGTATAGGCAGCTCCTGCGCCGGCCGTTTTTCGGGATCACCCTCGCGGTGGCCCTGATCGGCATCGGCATCGGGCTGGTGGTCTACGGGTTCCAGCTCTGGCTACCCACCAACCTGCGCCACCTCGGCTACTCGGGCGTCACCGCCGATCGCATGCTGCGTGACTCCGCCCTGATCGGATTTCCGCTGAACTTTCTCGTGGCCTACTGCTACCACCGGTCGGCGCGCTGGACTCTGATCGGACTCAGCGCCCTGGTCACCGTCGCACTGACCGGCTTCGTCGTGCTGGGCGACGCCGTGGTCGACGACCGCCTGCTGCTAGGCGCCCTACTGGTCATTCCGATCTGGGGCTCGAGCTCGGTGGTGGCGGTGCTGGCGGCGTACAGCGCGGAGGTGTACCCCACCCGGATTCGGTCGCGCGGCAGTGGCCTGGCGGCCGCCATGACCAAGGCCGGCGGGGTCGGAGTCATCGCGCTGGTGGCGGCGGCCGTGACCGCGCCATCGCTGCGAGTGACCGCCCTGGCGGGGGCAGTGCCGATGGCCCTGGCCGCCGCGCTGGCGCTGGCATTCGCTGTCGAGACCCGGGGCCGCAGGCTCGAGGAGATCACCTTCGACGAGCTACAACGAGCGGCCGTGGCTGGGTGAGGGATGGGCTTCTTATCGAAGCTGCCCCGAGTCGGAGCCCGCGAAGAAGCCCCGACTTGAGACGGCGAAATGACCATCTGTCTCACCTAGGCCATGCCGGCGCCCCGCAACGCGGAGGATGCCGTGGCGCGCATGCGCCGCAGCAATCGACTCTCGACGCCGCGCACCAGCGGATGTGTCCCGCCTCCCGTTTCCGTCGCTTGCCGCCATCCCGCGAGCCGGGACGCATAGGTCTGCGGGTCGTCGAGTTCGGTGCAGTACAGGCTGTCGCTGTTCAGGTCCACGACAATGGTGTCGCCGTCCTCTATAAGCGCGATGGGGCCGCCTACCGCGGCCTCGGGACCGACGTGACCAATCACGAGCCCCACCGAACCGCCGGAGAAGCGAGCATCGGTCATCAGCGCGATGGTGATGTTTTTCTTGCGACACAACGCCGTGATGCGGGAGGTCGGATCCAACATCTCCGGCATCCCCGGAGCCCCCCGCGGGCCCTCGTACCTGATGACCACCATGTCTTTGTCGCAGAACACCTCAGGGGTGTTCTCCAAGGCTTCGAGCAGGGAGCGTTCGCTGTTGAAGACCCGCGCCGTGCCCACAAACCTGCCGTCGGTGACGCCGCCTTCGACACCCGCCAACTTGATGACCGCGCCGCCGTCGGGAGCGAGGTTACCGGCGAGCAGACGAAGACCGCCCGTCCGCTTAAACGGGTTCCGCAGCGAGTGAATCACCTCGCCGTCCGGTGCGGACGGGTCGAGCCGTTCGATCTGCTGCCGCAGCGTCTCGCCGGTACAGGTCAGGCAGTCGCCATCCAGCAGCCCGGCATTTAATAGGTCAGCCAGAATGACCTGAAGCCCACCGCGGGCGTCGATGTCCACCATCGAATACCTACCGAAGGGACGCGCGTTGACCAGGACCGGAGTCGAGCGCGAGTAGTCGTTGAACTCGCGCTGCGTCATCACCTGCGACCAGAAAT
>DATATO010000142.1:0-2834 GCA_036268755.1 Mycobacteriales bacterium
CGGATGAAAGTGTACGAGGACGGAAATCTGATTTACGACGATTACCAAGTACTTGCTGGACCCGTCACCCTAAGCTTACCGAAATAGTAATGACCAAATCTCGATCGGCGACTTCAGTGAGCAAAGCACTCGTTGAGAGTGGGTTGAGCGCGATTTTCAGGTCAGTCCCCGCAAACGCCGATATAGCCGGGAGGAATTCTGAATTGACGCGAGCCGCCTGCGCTCATTGCATGAGGGGTGGAAAACTCTGGGAAACCAGTCGGCTCAGCGGCGATGCGGAAAGGACAAAGGCAACCGCACTTCCTTCCGCTTCGATGCGCTCAGCGTCAGGATGACCACGGCAACGGAAGCGAGGGCGATTCCAGCGGCTGTATCACCTTTTCGCGTTTGCAATCCATGGGCAAACCATCTTAGATGGCCGTTAGTCCACGAGTCGCCAGATATCTAAAAAGCCAGCGATGCTGCGCGCTATACGTCGAGTTCCTCGTCGCCGGCTGCCGCGACGGCGGTGCCGCGGCGCTTGGCCAGCAGATAGCCGCGCAGGAAGGGCTCGAGGTAGCCATCGAGAACCTTGTCCACGTCGCCCACCTCGACCTTGGTGCGGTGGTCCTTGGCGATGCGATAGGGCTGTAGCACATAGGAGCGGATCTGGGAGCCGAAGTTGATCTCCAGCTTCGAGTCCTCGAGCTTTTTGCTGACGGCGCGCTTCTTTTCGAGCTCGTATTCATAGAGCCGGGAGCGCAGCATCTTCATCGCTTTTTCGCGGTTCTTGTGCTGCGAACGCTCATTCTGGCACTGGACCACGATGCCGGTGGGCAGGTGGGTCATGCGCACCGCGGAGTCGGTGGTGTTGACGTGCTGGCCGCCCTTGCCGCCGGAGCGGTAGGTGTCGATACGCAGGTCTTCAATCCTGATATCGACGTGAATGGTTTCGTCAATTTCAGGCGACACATACACCGAGGCAAAGGACGTGTGGCGGCGCTTGGCGGAGTCGAACGGAGAGATGCGCACCAGGCGGTGGACGCCGCTTTCGCCGGCCAGCAGGCCGAAGGCGTAGTCGCCGGTGATGGTGAAGGTAGCGGACTTGATGCCGGCCTCGTCGCCATCCTGGTAGTCGTTCATCTCGGTCTTAAATCCCTGCTGCTCGGCCCAGCGCAGGTACATGCGCAGCAGCATCTCGGCCCAATCCTGGCTCTCGGTGCCGCCGGCGCCGGGATGCACGGTGACGATGGCGTTGAGCGGGTCGGCTTCGCCGGAGAGCATGGTGCGGGCCTCGAGTTCCTCGGCGAAGGTGGCGAGGGACTTGATGTTCTGCTCCAGGTCGGCGAGCACGTCTTCGCCTTCGCGGGCCAGTTCGAAGTAGGCCTCGATGTCGCCGGTGCGGCGCACCAGTTCCACGTCATCGGCCACAAGCGCCTCCAGACGCTTGCGGTCGCGCATGATGGGTTGGCTTGCGGCCGAGTTAGACCACATCGCCGGATCGGCCAGTTTGGTTTCTATTTCAGCGAGTTCCCGGCGGATGCGGGCCGGGTCAAAGATACTCCCGCAGGTCGCGGACTTGATCACGCACGGGAGCATAAGCGAATTCGAGATCGTTAAACGCCATATTTGCTCTTAAGACCTGACTTTGATGTGAACTTTGAGGAAAACGCGAAGGTACAAGACCCACAACATCATCCCTATGGCAAGTATGGCACAGCCCCAGGCGAACACGTCGCCGTGAGCGGTATAGAACGTGATGTCGTCGCGAAAGCTGTACTGCGCCGGGAGCGCGTCGATCTGGTGACGGGGGATGCTCTGGCGCACGCGGCCATAGGGGTCGATGACGGCGGTCACGCCGTTGTTGGTGTCGCGCAGAATCCAGCGGCGGTTCTCCACGGCACGCATGCGGACCATGTTGAGGTGCTGCCAGGGAGCGCTGGTATCCCCGTACCACCCGTCGTCGCTGATGTTGACCAGGACCTGGGCGCCAATGCGCACAAACTGCCGCACTTCGTTGGCAAATACGGCTTCGTAGCAGATGAAGATGCCATAGCGGCGGTGGCCGATGGTCTGTGTGGGGAGAACAAAGATGCGCGTGTGAGCCCCGCGGGTGAACTCGGAAACGCGGCCGGTCAGTTTGCGGGCAAAGAAGAGCAGATTGCGGTAGGGAACGTATTCGCCGAAGGGGACGAGATGTATTTTGTCGTAGCGGCCTATAGGTGTGTCGTCGGCGCTGACGATGATAGCGGAGTTGAAGTCAATCCAGGAATGATCGTCGGCGGTGTAGTCGGTGCCGATACCTCCCACGATCAGAGGCGCGTCGGTGGAGCGGGCCACGGCCGCGACGGCCTGCTGAAAGCGGGGGTCGGACTGGACAAATGGGGCTGGCGACTCGGGCCAAACGACGAGATCGGGATGTGTGGG
Organism: Mycobacteriales bacterium; assembly: GCA_036268755.1. GTDB lineage: Bacteria > Actinomycetota > Actinomycetes > Mycobacteriales > QHCE01 > DATATO01. The sequence goes on from DATATO010000142.1 coordinate 2,407, forward strand.
GTAGGGCGGGCAGACGACTTCGCCGGTGGGCGCACCGGTCTGGGGGATTCCAGCGATGTAGGACTTACACTCGTCATTGGCCAATCGCGTGAATTCGGCGATGTGGCTGGCCCATTCTCCAGGCGCGAACCATGCGCTGTCGGAGCCGACGTCAAGGTTGGGTTGCACCAGCACGGCGGTGGCTACCGCGGCCTGCCGGGGCGGTGTCAGCAGCAGCCCGGCCGACCCTCCGACCGCCAGCAGGGCTCCAGCGGCGCCTGACCACAGTTTGGCCTGCTTGCCCGGCGATAGAAGCGCACCGGCCAGCAGAGCATTGGCCCCTACCAGCAGGAAAGTGATGCCGTACACTCCAGTCCAGGGGGCGAGCTGGTTGACCAGGGCATTGTCGATCTGCGAATAGCCGAGCTGATCCCAGGGGACGCTGGTGA
>DATATO010000143.1:0-9843 GCA_036268755.1 Mycobacteriales bacterium
TTCATGTCCGAGGTGCCGCAGCCGTAAAGCAGGTTGCCGTCATGGCGGGAGGGAACGTTGTCGGCGATTGGGACCGTATCCAGGTGACCGGCCAGGATCACCCGACGATCGCGACCGAGCTCGGTACGTGCCACCACCGCGTCGCGGGCGCGGATCACAGACCAACCGCCTAGGGCGCGTAATGCGTCTTCCACCGCCGTCGCGATCGCAGCCTCGTCGCCGGACACCGACGGAATGCCTACGAGATCGGCGGTGAGCCGAATGGGGTCCGCATGAAGATCGAGGTTAGGCACTGTATTGGACATCGGCTCAGATTAGCCGCCTATGCGCGTCCAGCCGACAGCGTAATCACGGCCGCGACGCACGCCAAGCCGCGGCACGGCTACGGTGTCAGACGTGACGGACACAGCATCCATCCCGCTCGTACAGCCGCCGACCTCAGCCTGGGGTATCGGCCTAGCCACCGTGACCTCGAGCGATCAGGTACTCGACACATGGTTCCCGGCCGGGCAACTGGGTCTCGGCGCCGCTCCATGGGCCGACGATGCCGAGCTGAAGGCCACTCTGGTGGAAGCCCCAGGAGCGGCCGAGCGATACGACCCTGTGCGTCAGGTACACACCCGGTGGGTGGGTCTGATCGTCGGTTCGCTCGCGGACGCCCCCGGTGACACGTCCGACGCGTACCTCCGTCTGCATCTGCTGTCCCATCGCATAGTACGTCCACACGGGCTCTCGCTGGAGGGCATCTTCGGGCAGTTACCGAACGTGGCCTGGACCTCGCTGGGAGCCTGCGATCCGGCCGAGCTGGACGCAGCACGGTTGCGGGCTGCCGCGGCCGGCGCGCAGCTGCACGTTCGCGGTGTGGATAAGTTTCCGCAGCTGTTGGACTACGTGACCCCCACGGGGGTGCGCATAGCCGACGCCTCCCGGGTGCGACTAGGGGCATACCTTGGCGCCGGAACCACGGTGATGCACGAGGGGTTTGTCAACTTCAACGCCGGGACGCTGGGCAGCTCCATGGTGGAGGGACGCATCTCCGCCGGGGTGGTCGTCGGTGACGGCTCCGATATCGGCGGCGGCGCCTCGATTATGGGCACGCTGTCCGGCGGGGGCAAGGAAGTCCTCAGCATCGGCGAGGGATGTCTGCTCGGCGCCAACTCCGGCATAGGCATCTCGCTCGGCGACCGTTGTGTAGTGGAGTCCGGGTGCTATGTCACCGCCGGTGCCAAGCTGACCGTACGCGGAAACATTGCGGTGAAGGGCGTGCGCCATGAGGCAGGGAGTGTCCTGAAGGCCCGGGAGGTGTCCGGCGCAGATGACCTTCTGCTGTGGCGCAACGCCACCAGTGGGGCGCTGGAGGTGTCGGCGCGCGGCGGCGACTGGGGTGGCCTCAACACGGCGCTGCACAGCAGGCAGTAGGCCTCAGAGGTCATCTGGTAGACGACGGCGGATTCCTTGAGCGGGTCGCCATGTCACCTCTCCAAGGGAACAGGCGATGCCCGTACAGGTTAACCCGCCGCGAGGTCTCCGGACCGGTAGATATGACAGGTAGATTCGGTTCATGCCGGAACTATTAGCCCGCATCCGCGCCATGCGTCGATCGGCGGCGGAGGCGCTGGCAAGCGTTCTACACGACACCAGGAACCAGGACCCGAATGAAGTTGAGTTACGAGATGCCTGGCACGCCCGGCTGGCTGCGGATCCGACCACCTGCGCTGAGGGCTGGTACATGCCACCCCCGCACGGAATCGTGCTTGCTCTCGACACTTCACCGCGTTTTGAGCGGCTACAAACGCCTACGTTTCGACCCGAATCGACCTGGCCGTCGACACAGCGACATCTGGCGGATGGGTCGCTGTTGTCCGTATATTGTTCGCGCGTCCATCGGGCCACAGGCGCCATAGGAGACATCGGCTGCTCTCTCTACCGCGGCACGGACCCCGCGCTACGCAATCACCTTCACAACATATGGCGCGCCACTTCTCGCATTGCCGAAGAGGTCAGGCTCGGCATAGCGTTTCGACAGTTGTACGGGCGAGCCATGGAGATACTGCGCGAGCACAACTTGGTGAACGATATTTACAGCACGCACGACGGCAGCCAGACAAACATCGGACACACCGTCCCCTGGTCGTACGAAACGATACGACGCAATGAACGGCTCGTACTCGCGGGCGGTAGCCCACAACAGGTCGCCGACCTCGTCAGCGGCAGGCGTCGGTTCATCAGCCCGACGGAGACGCTGGAAATCACGCAAGACATGGTTCTCACCATCGAGCCCAGGCCACGGCGCCCCGGCCTACCTCCAGCCTGGTTTCACCTCGTTGTTGGCTTTGAGCGGGGCAGACGCATCATTGTCACCGAATTCGAGCCGTTATTCGAGACCTACGACATGCAGTATCTCGGCGCCTAGGCCAGCCGCCGCGCCACCTCGCCTACCCGATCGTCGGACACTGTGAGACCGACCCGAATGTGACGGGCGCCGCGGGCGCCATAGAACTCCCCCGGCGCGGCGAGGATGCCCCGCCCCGCTAGCCACGCGACGCTGTCCCAGCCGTCCTCGTCACGAGTCGCCCACAGATACATGCCGGCCTGCGAGTGATCGATCCGGAAGCCCGCCGATTCCAGGGCGGGGCGCAACAGCTGGCGGCGGCGGCCGTAACGCTCCCGCTGTAAGACGGCGTGGGTGTCATCGTCGAGCGCCACCGCGGCCGCGGCCTGTATCGGAGCGGGAACGATCATGCCGAGCTGTCGCCGGGATCCGCGCAGCCGGGACATCACCGCCGGATCTCCTGCAACGAATCCGACGCGGTAGCCGGCCATGTTCGACCGCTTTGAGAGGGTGTGCACGGCCAAAACTCCGGTGTGATCGCCGCCCGTCACGGACGGATCGAGGACAGACACGGGCGACTGTTCCCAGCCCAGGCCGAAATAACACTCGTCCGAGGCCATTAGGCACCCCTTGGTACGAGCCCATCGGATCAGCTCAACCAGCGTGGCGACGGGCAGCACCTCGCCGCTGGGGTTACTCGGCGAATTGATCCAGATCAGGGACGGCGGCCGCCCATCGGCGGCGCCATTGAGTAAATCCTCCGGCGTGTACCGCAAAACACTGGCGCCGGCGGTGCGGGCCCCCACCTCATAGGTGGGATACGCCAGTTCAGGAATCGCAACCACATGTGTCGGACCTAATCCCAGTAGCGTGGGCAGCCACCCGATGAACTCCTTACTGCCCAAAGTTGGCAGCACAGCCTCGGTATGGCATCCGGCACCCACCTGGCGGTCGAGCCAGGCCATGATTGCACGCCGTAGCCGGCCCGAGCCGACGGCGGCCGGGTAACCGGGGCTATCGGCGGCGGCGGCCAGCGCGGCGGTCACGGCGTCGGGCACCGGATCGATGGGCGCACCGATCGACAGGTCGATCAGCCCACCGGGATACTCAGCCGCCGTTTGCCGAAGCTTGATCAGGGCGTCCCAGGGCGATATCGGCAACGGTTGCACTGACATCCCTGCGGTCATGGCCGCCGCCTACTGCTCGGCTTGGGGCGGCAGCGCCGCGACGAGGGGCACGTCCATCGGGATCTTGCCCATCTTGGAGGCACCGCCGGGCGAGCCGAGGTCGTTGAAGAACTCGACATTCGCGGCCGTGTAGGGCTTCCACTGCTCCGGGACGTCGTCCTCGTAATAGATGGCCTCTACCGGGCACACCGGCTCACACGCGCCGCAGTCGACACACTCGTCGGGGTGGATGTACAGCATCCGTTCGCCCTCGTAAATGCAGTCGACGGGGCACTCTTCGATGCAGGTGCGGTCCTGCACGTCGACGCATGGTTCGGCGATCACGTACGTCACGGTGGCTCCTTTTGTTACGAGGGCGGCGATAGTTCCATTAGATCCGACCTGCGATTGTCGATCAGGCTCGGGGTTTCACCGGTCCGCGCAGATTTCGTAGCTTCTCGGCGTGCGCGCTCCAGGCCCGGCCGGTGACGTCGCACCCCAACGCTACCGCCATCAGTGCACCGACTATGGTGCCAGCGCCCATCACGACATATGCCAGCAGCACCCGCAGTACATAGATCATCGGACTGGTTTCCGTGAAATTTTCTCCGGATATCCAGGCGCCGAAAACACCGATGAACACGGCGGCCGGCACAGCCGCAGCAGCAGCATATCTCCAGACCGTCGGCAGCAGAAAGAGTTTCGCCCACGAGAAACCGATGCCTGCCGTCACGAGAACCGTCACGCCGTAGGCACATAGACCATAGATGACATTTTCGTGATCGGAACTTATGAACCGGAAGACGAGCCTAGCCAACACGTCGGTGATTACGACGGCCGACGCGGCAATACCCAGAAGCCGCACGATAGCCTGACGACGCGTCAACGTTACGGGTGTCTCTATCAGCCAGCGGAACACGAATCAATTTTTCCATGCGGCAGCAATACCCCCGTCACAGGCATTCGAACTCGACGTGGCCTAGGACCCTGGCCAGTTGTCACGGGGGGGGAACTTCGACGATCGCCACCGATGAGTCGGGCCGCATCGGCGCTCCTAGAACGTTTTCCTAGTCGAGATCGCCGGGCCGGAACTCGGCTTAGCGAGATTGCGGAGATTGATCCGGTTGATGGAGAGGACCACGGCCGCGGCCAGCGAGGTTCCGCCCAGCGCGACGATGGACGTGCTAACCCAGTCACTGGCCAACACGATGTCGCCCTCGGTGGTAGCCGTGCCGGCCAGCAAGGTGATCAGCAGCCACGCAGCGGCAGGTAGCAGCACGCCCCACCGGTAGCCGCCAACCACGTGGGCGAACCTCACGGCCGCGACGTTGCCTACCACCACGATGAACAACGAGATGGGCAGCCGGACGTCTCCAACGCGAAGCGGCGCCAAAAATGCGGCGGCTACGCCGACGAGCGCGGCTCCCGCAGTAGCAACTAGCAACGCCGCGACACGCAGCCATTTATCTAACACGATCACAGCTTACGTTCGACCTGCGGACGCGGGATGCCGGGCTCATAGGGTAGGCCGATCCTAGTCGAAGAAGTCCGTCGCGACCGTGGGATTACTTATTGTTTCGCCGACCGAGAGTCGTCGGTAGTACTCCACGCCCGACGGTTCTATCCCCAGGTTTGTGGCGAGCGCGTACAGCCAGGTGTCGGTACGGATCTGGGTTTCATGCGCCGCGAGCGCGGCCAGCTTTCGCTCGCCATGTCGGCTGGCATCGATCCGAACGGCCACGGCTTCGTCGGGCACAACAAACGGCAGCTCCGAGACATCATCGAGGTCCGCGAACGGGTTCTCCGAGCTGGCGAAGAACCGATCGGCGCCCTTCGAGACCATGCTGAGCGGGAACACCGGCGCGTAGGCCCGGCTCACCCGCCAGGGATCGGATGCGTGGCCTGCCGCAGCATCGATCGCGGCCATGGCCACCCGGTGGGTCTGCACATGATCCGGATGGGCGGTCGTGCCGTTCTCGGCATACGTGAGCACCACACCGGGTCGGACTTGGCGGACAACGGCAGCCAGCTCATCCACCGCCATCGAAGAATTTCCGTAGCCGAACGCCCTCGGGTGAGCGTTGCTGGGCGCGCCCGGCATGCCGCTGTCCCGGTACCGGCCGGCACCGCCGAGCAGCCGGACATCATCCAGGCCGAGCTCCCGGCAGGCCGCGCGCAGCTCAGAGAGCCGATAGCCGCCGAGCTGATCGGCCTGGTCTGCGGCCAACTGGACCAGCTCGTCGACGTAAATCTCGCCCTGCTCGCCCAGCGTGCAACACACCAGCGTGACCCGAACGCCCTGCGCGGCGTAGTGCGCCGCTGTGGCGCCGGTGAAGATCGTCTCGTCGTCGGGATGAGCATGGACTAGCAGCAGTGAACGCTCGGCCATGGCTCCTACCTAGGAGTCGCGGCTTCGCGCGGACCGGGCACGGTCCTTGGCATTCAGCTCCACCTTGCGCAGCCGAACCGCCCCCGGTGTGACCTCCACGCACTCGTCACCGCGGCAGAACTCCAGCGCCTGCTCCAGGCTGAGCAGCTTCGGCGGGATCAACCGCTCCAGTTCATCGCCTGTGGAGGAGCGCATGTTGGTGAGCTTCTTTTCCTTGGTGGCGTTGACGTCCATATCGTCGGAGCGAGAGTTCTCGCCGATGATCATGCCCTCGTACACCTCGGTGCCGGGACTGACAAACATGGTGCCGCGCTCCTGCAAGTTGAACAGCGCAAAGCTTGAGACCACACCGCTGCGATCGGCCACCAGAGAGCCGGAGGGGCGGGTGCGCAGCGTGCCCGCCCAGGGCTCGTAGCCCTCGAAAACGTGGTGTAGCAGGCCGGTGCCGCGGGTCTCGGTGAGGAACTCGGTGCGGAAGCCGATCAGGCCGCGGGCCGGGACCAGGTACTCCATCCGCACCCAGCCGGTGCCGTGATTGACCATCTGCTCCATGCGACCCTTGCGCAACCCCAGCAGCTGGGTGACTACGCCGACGTAGTCCTCCGGCACGTCGATGGTCAGCCGCTCCACGGGCTCGCAACGGGTGCCGTCGATGTCCTTGGTGACCACCTGCGGCTTACCGACGGTGAGCTCGAAGCCCTCTCGGCGCATCAGCTCCACCAGCACGGCGAGCTGCAGCTCACCACGGCCCTGTACCTCCCAGGCGTCGGGCCGCTCGGTGTCGAGCACGCGGATGCTGACGTTGCCGATGAGCTCGGCGTCGAGTCGGTTCTTCACCAGTCGAGCGGTGAGCTTCTTGCCGGACTTACCCGACAGCGGCGAGGTGTTGATGCCGATCGTCATCGAGATGCTGGGCTCGTCAACGGTGATCACCGGCAGCGGGCGCGGGTCAGCCGGGTCGGCCAGGGTCTCGCCGATCGTGATATCGGCGATCCCACCGATAGCGATGATGTCGCCGGGACCGGCCTCCTCCACCGACGACCGCTCCAACGCCTGCGTCATCAACAGCTCGGTGATCTTGACGTTGGTGATGCTGCCGTCGGCGCGGCACCAGGCGACCTGCTGACCCTTGCGGATCTGACCGTTGCGCACCCGACACAACGCGAGCCGGCCCAGATAGGGCGAGGCGTCGAGATTGGTGACATGAGCCTGCAGCGGGGCGGCCGGATCGTAACTCGGCGCCGGGATGGTCCCGGTGATCGTGTCAAACAACGGCCTGAGATCGGGGCTGTCGGGCAGCTGCCCGTCCTCCGGGGCGGTGAGGCTTGCCCGGCCGGCCTTCGCGCTGGCATAGAGGATCGGGAAATCGATCTGCTTCTCAGTGGCGTCGAGATCCAGGAACAGCTCGTATACCTCGTCGACCACCTCGGCGATGCGGGAGTCGGAGCGATCCACCTTGTTGATGACCAGGATGATCGGAAGGTTGCCCTGCAGCGCCTTGCGCAGCACGAATCGGGTCTGCGGCAGCGGGCCCTCGGCTGCGTCGACGAGCAGCAGCACACCGTCCACCATGGACAGTCCACGCTCGACCTCGCCCCCGAAGTCGGCGTGGCCCGGGGTGTCAATAATGTTGACCGTCATGTCACCCCGCTTTACCGCGGTGTTCTTGGCCAGGATGGTGATGCCCTTTTCCCGCTCCAGGTCCATGGAGTCCATGACCCGATCGGTGCCCTGATTGGCGGCACTGTCGTTGTCATCGTCGTGGCCGTGTAGCTCACCCGACTGCCACAGCATGGCATCCACCAGCGTGGTCTTGCCGTGGTCGACGTGGGCGACGATCGCCACGTTGCGCAGATCGTCCCGGGTAGCGGTAGTGGAGGTATTCACCGCTATATCCCAGCATTAGCGGCGGCGAGTGGATGGAGCAGGGTCGCCATAGTGGAACCCGGACGGCAACGGACGGTCCGTGAGACACGGACATCTACCCGAAGCCACCGCAGTTAGGACAGCGGGTCCAGGCTCAGGACACTCCCGCTAAGACTTATGCTCCCTAGGCCTTCTAGAACTTAGGGAGCGATTGCTCCACTCCTACGTCGGGACAACTGTGCAGCCAGAGACCGAGTTCATCGTTCACGTGAAGAAATGGCCCGCGTATACGCTGGGCATTCTCGTACCCATCGTGCTCGGCCTGTACTCCCTTTCAGTGGGTCTGGTGGTGTCGATCGGGGAATTGTCCAGTCCGGTACTGCTCACTTCCTTTGCAGTGACGGTGATTGCCGCCCTGGCCTCGCTGATGCTGCTGATAAAGGTAACCGTTCAGGCCTTCACCATGATCCGATACCCGCCCCGAATCTCCGGCCAGGGCATGCGACTGTGGTTGTTTCCCACCTCGGAGTACGTGTCGCTGCCGTGGGCACAGGTGACCGCGGCGTGCACCTTTGTTAAGGGTCTTTCCCGTGGCTTGTTTGTGTACGTCGCAGACCCGGAGAGCCTGACGCGGCAGAATACCTCAAAGGCCAAACGAATCAGGCGCGCAATGCGCCGATCCAATGGGGCGCCCTTCGTCTACGCGATCAACTCGTCGCCGGCGCGGTTGCATGAAATTGACGAAGCGATTCGAGGCTTCAGCGGCGGCCGTCTCATGCTTCAGAATTGGTGAAATTTAGTCCGGCAACGTGACGGGCATGCCAATCCTCAGCGACGCCCGCAGCGGCAACACCGTCATCGATGCTTCTTAAAGTCCCGCGCGGGCGCAGAAATTCAGCTTCCCAAACCGCAGCGAATCGCGAGGGTGAGCATATAAAATCGTGACCGTCGAGTCAGTTGGAGCTACCTAGGCGACGAGGTCAACATGAGCACACCGTCGGAGGGAGGCCAAAAACGTCCACCCTTGGCCGTATGGACCGTGCCGGACTACCCTCAAGGGCCGCGAGAGAGACGGGGCCTCCCCGCGGACGAAGCGGTACCCGTACTGGGGGTCCAGCTTTGGTATCCGGGAAAAGAGGGTGCCCGACCTGGCGCCTGGCCGGTAGGGGCGGATGAAGGAAACATCCTTGTCGTCGTCTGTCGGCAGCTCGCCGCGCTGCCGGACTCGAATATCCGGACCGACCCAGGAGCCGAACTCGTCGCCGACGCACCCATCATGCTGCTTGGCGATCCCAATATTGGCGCTCGGTCTAGCAGAGTTCCCAACGTTGTTCCCATGGGGCTTCGCCAATTGCCAGGTGGCGGTCCCGACCTTGATCACATTGCTGCGTCCATCGGCAGAACCGCGCGCTGGGGTCGACCGGCCGCTGCGGGCTATCCCGGCGAGCCGCCCGTGGTGCGACGGAGGCCGACTGCTGTACCAGGCCAGGACCCGAAGACGAGCGTGCCGCGCACTATCAACAAGCCAGGGTCGGCTGGCATGTCTCGCTAGCGGGACGTCTTGATCGAGCCCATGAGCGTCCAAACAGCTGCCGCTCCCGGGTTATTCGCGTCACCCTTAGGGTGACATGCCAGAGCAGGCATGAGAGGAAGTCACGAGATATGCCAGGTAAGAGCGCGGTCACACAATTGGTATGGGCACATCCCGGCGGCGCGGCGTCGGAAGGGACGGGAAAAGACCCAGGAGAACGTCCCATACCAGTGATAGCCGCCCATTCCTGGAATTCGCTAGCACCCGAAGGCGATCCAACCTCGTGGACGCGGTGGGGGGATATGCCGGGCGCCCTCGTGGTGGCGCTGCCGGAAAGGTTGGTGACCTTGGATAAAGATTTGACACCGATGAGCCGAGGAGAAGCACTCATTCTCGCGGCGCAGCAAGCGGTAGAACCCACCGCAGTTCCCCTCGCGAGCGGCGCTGACAGGGAGCGAACTACGCCATTTGGACTACGTTGCGTTTTGTTAGGCATCGCGAAAGACCTCGAGCCGGCGGTAAGGGATGAGGAGCTCCGGCGGCTTTTGCCAATCTGGCA
>DATATO010000144.1:0-2409 GCA_036268755.1 Mycobacteriales bacterium
CGAACCTCAAGCAGCCACGGGCTCGCTCCGTCGTGGAGGCTCGTTGTCCGAGCCACCCTCGCGGCCGGATCGATCGCAGCCGCGGCCCAGGCCAGATGCACGTCTGTTGGTGTCGCCATGGCGCAGACGGTAGGCGTTATCAGGTAAGCAATCCAGACGGGCGAACTGGAGACAATGCGCGAGCGGGTACGGGTGCGGGAGCTCGTCAAGGCTGGATGGCTGCCCAGGCTTTCGGCGACCTCATTCTCGCAGGCGGTGACCGAGCCGCGCGGTGTCGGTCGCGTTCGTGTCGCCGCCGGCCAAGTTTCCGTTTGTGGGGACGATTGACGGGCCTTGCGGCCCTCCGTAACGTCGATCGGGCAGCGGTGAATGTCCGTGTGCGTATGTGCTGAGGGTGCCCTGAGGCGGTCTAGCCGGCAAAGCACGCCCGCCTCAGGGCCACATGCCCCACCGAGACGGTAGGAGCACGGTCCGAGTGTGCCTCAATAGGGTCCGGGACGTCATCCCCGACGAGCCATCACGTCAACGCGCCATGCCCGCAGATCGGCGGGCCAGAATTGCCGTGGCGTTTCTATCGATTGTGATGAGCACGTCCAACGGGGCATGGGCCTCGCGGATCCCCGATATACGTGTGCGGTTGAGCGTCAGCGACGCGGGTTGGGGGCTGGCGAACACCATTGGCGCGGGTGTGAACCTGGCCGCGCTGGCATTCGTGGCTGGCGTTCTCATTGGTCGGGTGCCCGCGCGGCGGCTGGCGATGATCGGCGCGGCCGGGAATCTGCTGGCGATGCCTGTGTTGGCCCAGACCAGCACCTTCGGCGCACTCACGGTTGGGCTGATCGCCTGGGGCGCCGCGTCCTGTCTGATGGGCATTCCGATGGGCGCGCTGCAGATCGAGGTTCAGCGTCGTTACCGGCGCTCCCTGCAGGGTGGTTTCCTTGCCTGCTTCGGTATCGGTACATTCGCTGGCTCGGGTTACGGCACGCTGTCCGCGGCGCTGGGCATTTCGGTTGGGCAGCAGTTCATCGGATCCTCGGTGGTGCTGCTGGGGGCGCTGGCGGTGACCGCACGATGGTTACCGCACGAGCTGACACGACCGGCGGATACGAAGCGGCAACCGCTACGGCACCGGTTCACACCCCAGCTGCAGGTGCTCGCGATCGTGGCCGGGCTATCGCAGTTCATCACCATCACGCTGGAGTTGTGGGCCGCCTATTACGTCGCGACCAACCTCGGCGGTGGCGCTACGACCGGCGCGGCCACCTACACCGCCATGTCCGTGGCAGGCATCGCCGCGGCCCTGGCCGCCGACCGCATCATCGTCAGGTTCGGAGACCTGACTGTGTTCCGGATCGGAACCATCGTCGCCGCGGTCGGCATAGGGCTCGGACTGATCATCGATGACATCTACGCCGTCGCCGCGGGATTTGTCATTCTGGGCGTCGGCATGGCCTGCGTCGGCCCGACAATATATTCGTTCCTCAGCAAGCAGAGCACAGTACCAGCGGCCGAAGCGGTGTCAGTCATCGAACTCGGAGACAACACCGGCGCCCTCATCGCACCCACCCTGATCGGAGGCCTGGCCAGCATCGCCGGCCTGCGCACCAGCCTCACAACGATCACAGCCGCCGCAGTAGCCATGACTCTACTCGGCCAGCGCGGATCCCGATCCGAGTAAAATGCAGGCTGTGCTCTTTCAGTAGCTGGTGGCGGCGTTAGTGAGGGCGTCGTATCGCGCAGTGAACCATTTGATGAGGCGCTGGTCCCGGTCGTATGCACCGAGATTGCGTACCGGGCCGTGTAGGTGCCAGTCCGTAATAGCGAGAGCGATTGTGAGCATAAGTGGTACGACGGCGGCGTTCGCCAGGCCAGGTGACTCCCGCAGCACTGGATCATTCGGCAGAAGTGGCATCAAGGAGTACGCATGCCTGCCGGTCGGTTGTGCCTCGTCTGGGTGGGTGCGTAGGTTAGCGTTGAAGGCGATCATGCCGTCGTCGGTGATGATCGGCGCAGCCACGGGGAGACCAGCGGCCTGCAGGTAGCCCAGCACTCGATATTCCTCGACTGGAGCTACACCAGGCGGAATGTCCGGCAAATTCTTGAGCACCCACTGCCGGCCGTCCTCGCCGGTGACCCGCCAAATGTGGTTGCGCTTCCGGTCAACCGGCTCCAGTTTCATTGGCTCCAGCCGAGCGGCGCCGACGACCATTCGCCATGCCTCGATGGCTCCGTACCCGTCTATTGCCGGTGACTCCTCCATGACGAGTAAGCCCTGTTCCTTACTTGGCGATGGGAATGGTGCCGCGGTCGACGCTAGAGGCGGCCGCAACGTCCCGTCAATCGTCCGTCAAGTGCAACCGAAGGGTTGCGCATCAGGCGGTGGATGTGCAAGTCTGTGGTTGCACGTTG
>DATATO010000145.1:0-4407 GCA_036268755.1 Mycobacteriales bacterium
GCCGCTGCCCGCAGCGCGTCCTTTAAGGATGACGAGAGTGCACTCCTAACGAACCTTGGCAATATCCATTTGGAATTGCGAGAATTTGATAAAGCTATTGAATACTTCGAGCTATCGTTGGACATGCATCAGGAGCTTGGAGATGAGCAAGGGACGGGAATAGTCCTTAACAGCCTTGGCAGCGTTTATGTGCAGACGCGAGAGTTTGGTAAAGCTGTTGAATACTATGAGCAATCGCTGGCCATCCACCGACAGTTTGAGAGCCAACGCAATGCGAGCGACACCCTGAATAACCTCGGCGCCCTAACTCAGCAGATGGGTCAACTTGAAACTGCCATTGACTACTACAAGCAGTCCTTGGCGCTAACACGGGAGACAAAGGACAGGTACACGGAAGCGAGCACTCTTAGTAACATCGGTGCGGCCTATAGCGAAATGTCACAGTGGGCCGACGCGCTTGCCTACCTTCAGGAAGCATTGTCGATTGATCGCGAGCTTGGCAACCTCGCTGGCGAATCCGGGGCCCTTGTCAACTTGGGTAGCACCCACTCTGGCATGAAGAACTATCGGGTTGCCATTGACTACTTTAAACAGGCACTCTCTCTTGCCCGTAAAATTGGTCACCAGCATAGAGAAGGTGTAGCTCTGCATGGCCTAGGGCGCGCGTACATGAAATTGAAACAATATAGTGATGCTATATCCTTTCTTCGCCAGTCTGTTGATCTCAGCCGGGCAAGTCACGATCCGGAAGGCCAAGCGGCTAGCCTACAGGAACTTGGTAGGTGTGCGTGGATGATCGGTGAAATAGATCTTGCCAAGCAAAGCTTCAAGGCGTCAGCTAGGTATTACACTAAATTCGACTCGCCACAAGCCGCAACTCTCATGATGATAGTCAAACTGCTCGGCGAATATGAATCGTAAGCCGAGACAGTTCCGTTCGCGCGGGTTAACGCGTTCCTTCTTATTTCTGATCGCGATGTTCAGTCACTGAGTTCCATATCTCGGTCACGGTCGGTGAGGAGTTCTAGGATCCGCTGCGAGGGGACGATCTCGGGCTGGGGCGGCTGGAGGATTGCGTCTTTCCCGGCCGTTGTCCAGGCGGAGAAGGCCAGGCCGAGGTCGCCGAAGTCAGGGTCCTCGGCTGGGATCATGATGCTTTGCCGGTCGGCCAGTTTGGCTGCGAACTCGCGGTGCCGGGTGGCCAGGTCCTCGATTAGTCGTGATGTCGCCTCGATGTATTGTCCTGGCATGTCGCTGTCGAGTTCAGGTTCAGCGGACCGCAACGGAGGCCAGGGTTGGTCGGGGTGACGGCGGCGTAGTTCGGCGTCGGCGGCTACGGCCAGTTGGCGCTGCTGGCGGGTGGTGCGTTCCCAGTCAGTTCGGTCCTCCATTGTTGCGGCCAGGGCGGTCTCGCGTTCCCGGTAGATGTCGTGCATCGCGAGGTAGCTGGAGGCGAGCGACTGATGCTGGCGCGCCTTCTCGTGCTCGCCGCGACGGTGAGCGGCGTCGGCTTCGACGGTGATACGGAGGGCTGCAAGGTGCGCGTCTCGAGCGCCGGTGCGGGCTTGGCGGAGCTCATCGCCCGCCCACGGCGGCGCCCACGCGGTTTCGATGGGGTAGGTGTCGCGCAGGCAGAGCAGCAGGCCGTCCCGCATGCCTCTAACGTCTGGCCCGTCGACCGGGCCGAGGGCGGCTAGGGCCTCGTACTAAGCGGCTCGCAGGTCCGGGCTGCCGGCGGGTTCCGGGCCGATCGGGTCGGCGGAGTCGTCGTAACCGGACAGCTCACGGTAAGCGCCGATGGAGGCGGCCCTGCACTGTCATTCCGACCGGGCCGCAGGATCGACGGGAACCTTTCCCAGGGCGCTGACTGCCCAGGGGGGTGCTGGCTGCGGCGTGCTCGCCGATCCGTTCTTTGCGGGCGTCCATGAGCGCGGCGATCTCGGCGATGTACGCGCGGCGTTTGGGATCGCTGATTTCAGAGAGCTGTTCGGACCAGGCGGGGGCCGGAAGCGGGACGAGGGCGCCGGTGCGACGGCGGATGCGGGAGTCGATGACGGCGGGGATATCGCGAGCTCACTACCAACTGGCTAACGCCCCGGGGCTACCGAAGCCGCGGCAGGGCGCGGCTGACGGCACGCCGAAGGTGCCGCTGATACTCGGCGGGCACGGCCCGCGACGCACCCCGCGTCTCGCGGCCCGCTTCGCCGACGAATTCAATGTCGGCTTCGCGAGCCCGGCCGTTACCAGCACCCAGATCAGCCGGGTCAGCGCGGCGTGCGAGGCCATCGGCCGTGATCCGGCGGGCATCGTCTACTCGGCCGTCCAGTTGGCCTGCCTCGGTTCCGATCCAGTGACTTGGAAGCGCCGGCTGGAGGCCACGGGCCGCCGAGCCGAAGAATTTGATCACGGGGGCCTGGCCGGGTCTACCGACCAAATTGTTGCAAAGATAGCCGACTTCGCTCAGATAGGTATCTCACGGATATACCTCCAATTCCTCGACCTTTCCGACATGGACCACCTGGCCGAACTCGGCGAGCTGAACCGGCTCGCCGACAACCTCTGAAACGTTGGTAACCCAGCGTGAAGGCACCTTGTTGGCCCGCACCAGTCACGGGTGGATCGTTGCTCAAGGTGCTGATCGAGGTCGATCTGCCAGTGCATGCCAGCCGGGACTGGCTGGACGACCATGTCCGATACGTGCCCTATTGGGCGGCCAACCTGGGTAACTCACGGTCAGTCATGAGCAGACGCGCACGTTTTCCAGTGCGTTGATGCCCGCGGCACCGCCGCAGGAAGTCGTGCGGCGGAGGGGCGGAGCTACGCACCCGTTCGGGATGATCCTGGGCCGTCGCGGTTGGCGGTATTCGCGGGGTCTAGTCGGGCGACTTCCCTCCTTCGATGGTCGGCCTCGCACGGAGGTCGATGGCATCCTCGTGGTTGTGCACCACCATCCACCGGCCAGCGATCTCCCGCCAGACGCTCGTGTTCCTGACTCGGATCAACTCGGTGCCGGAAACGGTCGTCAAAGTCACCTCGAAGTAGTGCCGGACTAGAGCGATTGTCCCCCACACGTCGATCAACGGCGGCTCCGGGGAGATGGAGACCAGCGAACTGTCCGCGGCGATCCGGCTGTCTTCCGGAATCGCCGGCTCATCGGTTCGGCCGCCTCCGCGGGCCGGGCGTACCTGGGCCTGGCCCGCGCCGTCATCGAGGCGGGCGCGAGTGGCATTGACTTCGGCACCCCGCACGGCCTGACCAACGCCGATGGCGTCAGGCTGCTTGGCACCCGGGTGCTGCCGCTGCTGCGGGAGTAGGTTCGCTATTCGTTACAGTCGCCGTGACTTTATTGGCGAGCTATCTTATGGAAGCCGGCCTACGGCACCCTCCCCGGCTCTGGCACCACACCGTCAACCGCGGTCTTTGGCATTAACCATGAAGTTTAAACAGGCCGCCCCTTCTTGGGCCGATTTCCGACACGCGAATTCCGCTCGCCGGGACGCCCGGGTTGAGACCGACCCCGGACCGCCGAGGAAAAGCGAAACGTAATGTCCCAGAAATAGGCTCGTCACGCGCTCTTCCTAGCGTTGCCACGGCAATCCACAGCAGCCGAGGCTCAACCCGCGGAGGCGAATTCGGTGGACAGCGGGGCCGCAGAGGCCCGGGAGGAGTTCTCATGAGTGGAAGCAAGGCCCGACTCCAGGCGATCGAAGCGGTCAAGAACTACACGCCCCCGGCAGGGATCGTCCCGGAGTCAGGGGCGCCGGGGGACCTATTCGGCGAGAACGTCTTCAGCAAGTCGGTCATGCAGAAGCGGCTGCCCAAGCTGGTGTTCAAGTCGCTGATGGCCACGATCGAGCACTCCAAGCCGCTGGACCCGACCGTCGCCGATGTCGTCGCCGCGGCGATGAAAGACTGGGCAATGGAGAAGGGCGCCACCCATTACGCGCACGTCTTCTATCCGTTGACCCACCTGACCGCGGAGAAACACGACAGCTTCCTCGAACCGGGCGGGGACGGCTCGTCGATCGCCGAGTTCGCAGGCAAGACGTTGACCCAGGGCGAGCCGGATGCCTCAAGCTTCCCCAATGGGGGCCTCCGCAACACCTTCGAGGCTAGGGGTTACACCGGCTGGGACGTCACGAGCCCCGCTTACATCCTCGACAACCCGAACGGCAAGACACTGTGCATCCCCACCGTGTTCATCTCGATGACGGGTGACGCGCTCGACCACAAGACACCGCTCCTGCGCTCCCAGCAGGCAATGGCCAAGCAGGCCGAACGGGTGCTGCGGCTGTTCGGCCACGAGCGCCCCGACGCCGTGGTGTCGTTCGCCGGTCCCGAGCAGGAGTACTTCCTGATCGACCGTAGCTTCTTCCTCAGCCGTCCCGACCTTCTCAACGCCGGCCG
>DATATO010000146.1:0-3622 GCA_036268755.1 Mycobacteriales bacterium
AGCCCCGGAGTGCCTGCGCGGTGATCGAATTCGGTGACGTCGTAATCGACGTGCTCGAAGTCGTGATCGTAGGCCGGCTCGTCGAGGAAGTCGTAGATGGCGTGGATTGTCTTTGCCGGGTCCGAGGTCAGGGTTTCGTACTGGACCAGCAGCAGGCGATCTCGTTGAGCGCCGTAGCACGCCTGCTTGAGCGCATCGTAGGGAGCGCCGACCATGCCATCTTGCGAAGCGAGGCCGTTGGCGCGGGTGTAGACGGTGCCGCCGGCGGTGTAGTTGAAGATGGACGACGGGCTAAAGACGTTGCGCTGAACCAACCGCTCGATGCTGTCAATCACCCACGGCAGGTCGCGCACGCAGGCAATCGCTTTCGCTTCAGGAAACAGTCGCGCAACCGCCGGCATCCACGCACACCAGGCCCGGTTGGTGTCAAAGATCACCTCGGCGGTGCAATCGGCATAAAAATCGTCGAACAACCCGCGCAGGATGCGCTGGCGCTTGGCGTCGTCGAGGAATACCGAATACTCGTTGCGAGCGCTCATCTCGCCTACCAGGGCGCCGAACAATCCGGCCAGCGGTCCGGACATACCGGCCTCAAAACGCGGGTTTTGTCGCAATAGCGCCGCCAGTAGCGTCGAACCCGAACGCGGCAAACCCGAGATGAAATGCATGGTTGCCATGGCACGCTCCCGACCTCGGACGGCATTTGCCAAGCCTTCATACAGTTCGGCTCGTGGACTAATTCTCGGACTCGTGCAGGCTCATCGCGAGAACGTCGAGACGCCACAGCGCCTGAAACAGCTTGCGGCCAAACTTCTCGAAGTCAGCGACACTGCCTCTCGATGTAGTTTTGCTCTGCCTCACCAGGTTAGCAATATCTCGAATGGTCCGGCGGCCGTCGATAGGTTGCACAAAGGGTAACTGTGCTGCGTTGAGGTTCATACGCCAACCCGGCCGAGAAATCTGAGTGCCGGAAAGACCACAGCGCATACGCATCACCGGAACGTAATCGAGGCACTTCGGCGTCGAAAAGTCAATAGTGTACGACTCTTTCGGCCGATCAGGATGGCACGCCATGAAGAAGTGGCACGCGTTCAAAGTATGGACGCGTTCCATCACTGACCAAATTTTGCTGTCCGGCAGCGCGTTGATGGCCGGATACAACTCGCTTGATGCCGTCACTAAATCATGCGGATAATACGGTGAGTTGAGCAGCCAGCCCTGGAATGTGAGGCCGGCCGAGCTCACTAAGTCGAGGCACTCATCGACTGTGTAGTTGCGCGCGCGTCCGTGCAAGAACGTATCTACCAGGACGGCGTCGAACTGCGAATTCGGCGATATTTTTAAATAGCTTCGCACGGGGTGATCGGCTGGGAGCAACGTGATTG
The DNA here is from genome assembly GCA_036268755.1 of Mycobacteriales bacterium. Taxonomy (GTDB): domain Bacteria; phylum Actinomycetota; class Actinomycetes; order Mycobacteriales; family QHCE01; genus DATATO01. The sequence continues at coordinate 1,386 of DATATO010000146.1, forward strand.
TCTCTCTGACAACTCGCAGCGATGCGTCGTCTTGCTGGAGACCCAAGTCACGGAAGGTGGTTTCCAGCAACTCGATCCCAAGGCGGCCGTACTTTGCATACAGCATGACACCGATCGCGCCTTCTGGTCGCACGCAGCTCGCGAGGGCTTTCATACCGGTCAGAGGATCGGCCAGATGATGGAGTACGCCGGTGGACACCACCAAGTCGAAGTCAAGTCCCAGCGTTGGCAGCTCTTCGATCGGCAGCAGCCGTAACTCCAGATTCCACAGCTGGTGCTTGTCTTTGAGATATTGCTGATGATCCAGTGACGGCTGGCTGACATCGACGGCCATCACTTTCGCATCAGGATTGTTGAACGCGAAAACCGCCGCTTGGTTCGTGCCGCAGCCCGCAATCAGAATGTCGAGGTCACGCTTGTACGACTGGTCGGGCCATAACACCTGGAATGCGTGGCTCGGATCGAACCATTGCCAATTGCCCCGCAGCCACGCTTCGAGATCCTGTATCGGCTCTGGATAACGCCACCGCTCGTACTGGCGGGTCACAATATCCGCCTGCGGATTATTCACGTCTTCAGCGGCTCCTTCGCGGTCAACGTGTGAGTGAAGATCGCTAGTTAGTCAAGGTCGATCCCGGCTGATCCATTATCTCAGCCCTCGTGATCGCCGGGGTGTTATCGGCAATCAAACGTCCCTGCGCGGACAGGTATCCGGCAGCCGCGCCCGGCCTCAGCCCGTGCTGCCGGGTTCGCCGTGCACCCCGGGCTGGCCGGGAATTCCACGGTGAACGCGGGCGCCGCCGCCGCCGCCGGGCCCTGCCGGCGACGCTGGCCCCGCCGTCACCGCCGGATCCGCCCGGGGCGGCGGCATGGACCGTCATTGCCGACAGTGGGCGGGTGCCCTGCCGTCCGCTGGAGCGCTGAGCCTCCGCGTCGCCCCCTAAGCAGCCTGCGTGAGTTGCTCTCGGGCCGCGTCGAGCGCACGCGGAATTTTTCGCTCCATATTCAGTTATTGGAACCCTCGTCCGGGTACCCAGACGAATTAGCTGCCCGTTAGATAGTTAAGGAAGTTGTACAGTTGCCTCAAATGACCCGGACAGACAGACGTGGCAGACCTCTGAAGGCGTTTTTGCAGGCAGAGATCGTCGGAACCGACGTCACTATCGAGCAGGTGCGTACAGCTTGCGGCCTAACCCGAGCGAGCTACTACGGAGAGCCCAGCGGAACGGGTCGCGGCTTCGCAGACGACTTTCCCAACTCGGAGGAACTGCGGCGGATAACCGAGTACTACGAGTTGGGGGACAACGGGTGGGTCAGCCTGCTGGTCGAATTCGGTTGGCTGGCACCGCTTCCCGGCACCCTGCGGATGCCGTTCACCGCGGCCGACAACAGGAAAGACCGACAGCTCACCAAGCCGATTGGCTTGGTTAAGATTCGCGATGCTCTCACGCGCTATCAGAATGGCTCAGTTCTGGTGGTCTCCTCAGATAATGACCAGGTCATGCTTTTACCGCTGAAACAAGCTCTGGATGAGCAGCCGGACGCGTCGGTAATCATGTTCGGGTTGACACCGCCCGGCGAGCCGGGAGCTGTCGAGCACGATCGCTGAATGATGGTCGGCTACTCCGAGACCGACGCGCGCCTGACTAGTCGACTACTCCAGTGTGGACCGCGTGCAATCGGTCGCGGACTTTACGAGTGCCTCGTGCCGCGCTTGCCGGTGCCGCCGTACTCGGCTATGACGGCACCCGCGCCGCCGTAGCCACCCGCGTCGCTGTAGCGGCCGTAGCCGCCGCAGATATAGCCACCACCGCCAGCGCCGCCACTGGTGCTGGTACCGCCGGCCCCGCCGGTGGCGGTGGCCATCTCGGATGTATTTGAGCCGACGGCTTCGACGTACGCTCCGCCCGTGCCGTCGATCCTGTCGGGGCCACCGCCTGCGCCGCCGGCCCCGCCGAGAGCGCTGCCGATGACCGGGTCGCGGGAGGTGCAGCCATCGAACCAGTAGCCAGCGATGTTGGCCAGGCCGGCGTTGCCGCCGTCAAGGCCATGATCAATGGTGCTGCGGCCGGCCATCGAACCCTTCTCTAACGGGACAATTCGCAGATGACGATAAGTTACTACTTGGGTAATTAGATGGAAAGCGAAAAATGCAAGAAGGATCGAAATGCCATTTTGAAGGCTAGTGAGCCCTGCTCAAGCCCCTGCTGCACCGAGGGTATTAACGCCGCGGACAG
>DATATO010000147.1:0-2235 GCA_036268755.1 Mycobacteriales bacterium
TGGTGGCGGCATGGAGTGTTTCGGCGTCCCCGGTGGCGTTGTCAACGCCTTCTCGGCAGGTGACCGGCGCTGACCCCCGCGAGCCCGGCAACCACCCGCAGGGACATGTGCCGCGCCTGGCCGTTGGCTGGGGAACGACAAGGCGCGATTGCCCCGGTCGAATGATGCCCAGGTTGTCCGCTCGCGCACTGGATCGTGCGGTGATGGTGGCACTCGGAGATGGGTTGCTAGCGACGGATTCGACCGTGGGACACCCTCCCAGAGTCGAACATCTAACGTTTCAGATGGGTGCGCGCAGCTGGGACAGGTGACGATCTCGGGTGGTTGCTGGCCAGCCAGGCGGCGGATACTCGCAGCGACGCCGCGCGGCCTTACCGAGTGGGCAAAGCATGGTCGTGATCGTGCGCAGATAGTGGGAGAGGTCGGCTACCAGGCTTGGCGGCGTAGAGCCGGTAATGTTTCTGCGGCAGTGAGCAACAAGTTCGCCGGTACAGTCGCCAAAACGTTTCTGGGCAAACGGCAGTCGGGTCGACAACGCTGCCTTCCCCGTCGTACACGCGCATTGCTCATGGCTTTTCCTGCCGAGTCCGCTCGACTCTATCCATCCGCACCGTAAATCGGATCCTATCGTCACGGAACAACGAGAACACGCTCATAGAGACCAACGCTAACATCAGGTTCGGGGATCGCGGCGAAAACTGGGCGGCCCTTGAAAAAAAAATCCTTGTAGTTGGCACAGGCTCGTTCCTGGAACCCGGCGTCGAGCGCAGCGCGCTGCGAGAAGTGACCCGTGCACTCGGTGACGCAGCGTTCGAAGGCTTGGTCTTGGGCAACTTGAGCGCTGATACGGAACAGGTTCTTAGCCACACCTTGACGGGAGAAGCGGCCATCTACACCGACCATCCATAGGTTAACCGCCTGGCCCCGTTGGAGGCCTGCCACCTGTGCCTGGTACTGCTCGTCTACGCTCATGAGCGCATCAATGATCGGTTCGAAACGGGGGAAGTTATCGGGTACCCCGAGCGGCAACGGCGCCCTGAAGTCACGGCTGATGAAGGCTCCCGCGAGCTCGCCCGGAGACCACTCGGAGACGGCGATGACGGAGAGGCGGTTCGCCGTGCACTCCGGAATGAAACGGCTGACGAACTCGTGGAGTTCCGTCATTGTCAATCCCAATGCTCGACTCATTGGTTCGTGCATGAAGCTCACAGCCAGCAAGCGGGCCATGGCCTCACTGTGCTCCTCCCCAGCGATATGATAGGCCAGTCCACCTGCCCGAAAAAGTGTATTCGAAGAGTCGTGATTGACGGCCATTCCGATTCACCCCTCAATTCTTGATTGCCAAACGGCGGAAAATCAGACGATGGTTCGAAGTCTTCGGTAGAACTCCTCGTAACTGCGGCGTGGCTAGTGATCTCGACTTCGGTTCATTGATCATGGTGTGGTGCCTGCGGGTCCGCGTCCATCCTATGAGGAGCTTGCCGCGCTCGGTCCGGTGCTGGCTGAGCGGATCGCTCAGCTTCAGATTGAGGTTGCTGAGTTGCGACGGCAGTTGGGGCGGGTGCTGGGCTCGACGCGGCCGGGGTGGTCACCGCCACCGGCGCCGACGTGACCCTGTTCGAGGTGGGCGACGAGGTCTTCTACGCCAGGTCCATCGCCCGTCCGGGCAGCAACGCCGAGTACCAACTCGTCGACGAACGCATCACCGGCCACAAGCCAACCACACTGGACTTCGCCGAGGCGGCCGCCCTTCCCCTTACCTCGATCACCGCCTGGGAAACCCTCTTCGACCGCTTCAAGGTCGACGCCGACAGCCAGGGAACCCTGGTGGTCATGGCCGGCGCCGGCGGGGCCGGCTCGATGCTCATCCAGCTGGCCCGCCGGCTCACCGAGCTCACCGTGATCGCCACCGCCTCCCGAGCAGAATCCCAGCGCTGGGCCCGCGACCTCGGCGCCCACCACGTGATCGACCACCACGCCGGGCTGGCCGAGAAGCTGCTAGCCGTCGCCCCCGACGGCGCCGATTATGTGTTCACGCCGTACTCGACCGGCAACATCGAGGCATTTGCTCAGATGCTGCGACCCCAGGGCCAAGTCGGCTCTCCGTGGTTCCGGGTGAGCGTGACGTTGTGCTGGCTGATCACGCCGCTGCCTGAGCGATCGCGTGGGTCAGGATACGACGTTGGTAGTTGTCCTGGTTGGTGAAGCCGCAGCCGACGCGCTTAATCGATTTAA
>DATATO010000148.1:0-5071 GCA_036268755.1 Mycobacteriales bacterium
CCAGGCGGAGAGGTGTCGAGGGTGCGAGGTTCCTCGTGGCTGGTCGCGCTCGTGGCGGCCGTGACGGTAGCGCTTCCCGTACTTGCGCCGAGCGAGGCAGCCGCCAGATCGGCCGGGTCCGACTCTTCGGTACCTCGGGCCCAGTGCGGCCCGGGATCGCGGCCTGAGACCGGGCTGCAAGGGCAGGTGTCGGTCGCCGATCGCCGTAGCGGGCGCAATCGCCAGGGGTTCAGCTGCAACATGGAGCTGCTGGGCAGTACCAGGGCCAGGGCGCCAGCTGGGTGAACCCCTCCTACGGGCATTGCGCCTACCTGAGCACGTCCTTCGGCGGGTTGGGACTGGCGACCAAGCGGTCCCAAGGGGTGCAGGTCATCGACGTAACCGACCCGACACGGCCCCGGTACTCCACGAACTTGACTTCGCCGGCCATGCTCTCCGGCCCCTGGGAATCGCTCAAGGTGAACCCGGCGCGGGGCCTCCTCGCCGCGGTCTCCGGCGGTGTCTACGCGGGCGGTCTGTTCTTCGACGTCTATGACATCAAGGACGACTGTGCCAATCCGCGGCTGCTCAACTCGCTGCACCTGGGTAACCGGGGCGCGCGAGGTCTAGCGCTGACGGTCCCGACCACCGTGCTGGGCCACGAGAGTGGCTGGTCCCCCGACGGCAAGACGTACTGGTCAACCAGCTCTGTCGGAGGATCGCTCACCGCGATCGATGTTGCCGATCCGGTCCACCCGCGCGTCGTCTACACCGGACTCAACGGCCTGCCGGTCAATCACTCGCTGTCGGTGAGCAACGACGGCAACCGTCTCTACCTGGAAACCGGATTCCCCGCCGGGTTCGAGGTACTGGACGTCAGCGACGTCCAGCGCCGCAGCCCGACGCCCCTCATTCGGCTGGTCAGCAGGGTTTCCTGGAATGTCGGAGCCGTCGGCCAGAGCAACACGCTAGCGACCTACCACGGCATTCCCCATCTGATCACCGTCGACGAATACGCCGCTGAAGGCGTCCGTATCTTCAACCTCGGTGACGAGCGCCGGCCACGCCTGGTGAAGCATCTCCAGCTCGAAATTCAGCAGAATCAACACATCGATGCCCGGCGAGCCGACACCACGGGCAACGGCGTCTTTGGCTACGACACCCACTACTGCACTGTTGATCGGTACGCCGATCCCACCGCAATGGCCTGTAGTTACTTCCAGTCGGGGATCCGGGTCTTCGACATCCGCAACCCCGAGCAACCACGCGAACTCGCCTACTTCAATCCACCGGCGCAGGTCGGTAAGAACCTCCAGCTCGGCGGGTCCGAACACGCCAGCAGCCTCGTCGCCCAGACACCCCCGCCCATTACCGACGCCATCCATCTCAACGTCGGCAACCTGATCGGACAACGCCCGCTCGTCAACCTATCTGCGGACTACTGTTCCTCGCCGCCTCGCTTCATGGGCCCCGACCAGCTGTGGGTCACCTGCCAAGACAACGGGTTCCTCGCGCTGAAATTCACCAATGACGCCTACCGGTCCGCGAATTCGTGACAACATCAGCGAAACTCGGGCCAGCGCCCACCGGGCCTTGGCGCCGTACTGCCGTACGCGTGGCGACATCGGTCGCACTGTTCGGCCTCGGCGCGGGACTGGCACTGCTCCTGAGCCATATCATGAACAGCGACGCCCGTGTGATCCCCGCACCATCCCCGGTCGATATCGGTTTCGCCCAGGACATGAGCGTGCACCACTCACAGGCGATCGAGATGGCCGACATCGTTGGGATGAACCCCGATCCCACACTGGCAAGCTTGGCTCAGCGCATCAAAACAACCCAGGCCGAAGAACTCGGCAGGATGCAGGGTTACCTATCCCTTTGGGACGCGCCCACTCTTCCCTCGGGGCCTCCGATGACCTGGATGACCCCGGATATGCGCGCACCCCAGGTAGGTATGCACGCCGATCACCACAGTATGGCGCCCGAAACTGCCGGCATGGATGACACAATGCCTGGCATGGCCACCCAGAGCCAACTCGCCCGACTACGCTCCCTCGAGGGCCGTGACCAGGAGGTTCTCTTCCTGCAGCTGATGCTTCGACACCACCAGGGCGGCGTCGCCATGGCGGGCTATGCCGCCTCGCACGCGGCCCTCCCGCAGACTCAAAGCCTCGCCGCGCGAATGTCTTTCGACCAGCAGCAAGAGAACCAGATCATCAGTCAACTACTCGTACAACTGGTCGTCGATTCTTTCGACCCACCAGCCTGAACCTCGACCAACCGTCGACCATCGGCGGGCGAATCACCGGCCTTCCACCGGGTGTGTGTTTGCGATCGCCGACCGTACTTCGCTCGAGAAATCGCTGTCCAGATAGGGCTCGATCAAGAGAAATCCGTGCAGAGCGCCTCTGCGCACCGACTCGATCGTGGTATCCGATGGCGGGAACGCGGTATGCAAATAGTGCCACCACCCGGTCAAAAGCAGAGCAGTATTGGTGGCGATCATGTCGATAACTTCCTGAGACGGCGGAAGTGAACCGAATGATCCCTGAGCCGCCAGCAACCCGAACATATCCGCGATGCGCTCGGTCGTCCGTCTCATGAACCTCTGATGCTCGCTGATTACCAAACCCGGACGAATAATCTCCTGAGTATCACCGAACAGGGACCGATACGACCACAAGATTTCCATCGAATTCGTATAGTAGTATGCGAGAAGTGAAGGCGGCAGCACGCCGTCCGCAGGCATGAGAACTGTTCGTTCGACAAAGTCAGCCATCCCCACGTAGATCGCATGCACGATCTCTTCCTTGTTTCGGAAGTGATAGTAGAGATTACCCGGGCTAATATTCAGATGCTCAGCGATCAGGTTAGTTGTCACCGACGGGTAGCCACGCGCGTTGAACAGCTCCAGAGCAGCTTCAAGAATCCGGTCCCGATTGCTGTACTTGCGGCGCTTCGGGCTCCGCCCGGGACCCTGCCCGACAATTCCGCCCCCTGGCACGGCGCTCGTCGCTGAACCCGGCCGGGAGTGCATGATCCGACTATACGTATCCTTGACGATGCACAGCCTCGCCACCTGGCACAGGAGTGCCCTATGTCAAGTTTGAGGCCAGTCCGTCGGGTTCGGTGACGCTGAGCATCGAACAGTTGATGATCTTGCTAGCATCGCCAGATGATGCGTAGCCAGGCCCGGGCGAGGATACGTACGGCGTGCGGGTGGCGACACCCTCGGGCAACTGCCCGCTGGTAAGCGGCAGCCGCCCAGGGATCAGCCATTCGACTCCCATTAGCGAAATCCATGACGGCGACGCGCAGGTTCTTATTGCACTCCCAACGGAAGACGACCTGTTCGCCCCGGCCAGACTGACGGGTCGAGGGCGACGCGCCGGCCAGCGCCGCTAAGGCATCATCGTAAGGAAAGCGCTGCCTGCTGTCGCCAATCTCGGCAAGCAGGTTTGCTGCGCGCACGTCCCCGAGCGGGAAGACTCGCGAAAATCACGTGGTCGGGGAGGGAGGCGAGAAGACCAGAGATCGCCGCCCCGATGTCAGCGCCTGTACATTCAGGACCCTTGCCGCAACCAGGGCGAGCGTGATTTGACCCCGTGCGTGGCCTTCAGCGCCCGCTAACCCTGGTGCCGCCGACAGCGGTGCTGAGGGAGTCGCGCGGCAGAAACCGTCCGATGTAGCGGGCAGAATCGTGCGTAAAAACGTTAGAAGTTATAACGTTGATGTAACCGTGGCTTAGAAATGGCCCGGCTAGGCGAGTCGTCCCGCGGGTAGAAAACACTGCCTCCGGGACGACTTAGCCGCATGGGCATGCCAATCAGTGCGACTAGCCTGCAAGCCGGTGGAGTCATGTCGACGTACCGCGACACCAGCTGAGCTCCCGTGCCGCCCAGCCAGCTCGAACATGATCCCGTCCCGCAGATGTATCGGCCCGGTCACGGACCCCGACCATTGCCATTGCTGCCCAGCGGGGTGAGGCATGGCCGAACGATCCTGAGCGCCTGGCCCTGTTCTAGGCCCCCGACTCGACCTATACCGACTTCGCGACGCAGACCACACTCCTGCGCGGCCTGCCGCAGCGAGAACGCACCCCCCGCCGGCAACCGCCCAAACAAGATCGCCGCGCGCAGCTAGGCAGTAACCCGCTCCACGACCGACACCTCAACCTCAATAGAACCCGCAGATCGATCTCGCATCGATGCACGCCACACCCGCACCCATAGCTCACACCTCACGGCTCACGGCTCACGGCTCACGGCTCACAGCTCACAGCTCACAGCTCACAGCTCACAGCTCACAGCTCACAGCTCACAGCTCACAGCTCACAGCTCACAGCTCACAGCTCACGATATAAATTATCTAGCTCGAATCGCCGCCCTTAAGTGCTCATCTCGGAATCAGGCCTGACGTGGGAGCGGCTCGTTGACTCTCGGCCAGCCTGGGTCCAAGCGCGCCGCGCCCTGTGATCGCCGGCCGACTGGCCCGGCTGTTCGATTGCCCCGACCCTGCGTGCGCCTCGCCGGCAGCCAGGAGAGGCGTACCCAAGTCGTCCATGATCAGCTACAACAAGTCATGGACGACAGGGGTTCGGTGACGTCGACCATCACGCCGACACCAGAGCTCGGTGGAGGCCGACGGGCAGTGCCTCCTCTGGTCGTGCTGTTGCGTCTGGCGCTACTGCTGCCCACCTAGCCGGGAACGGCGCAGTCACAGCAATCAGAGCAAACCCGGCCGGTCGAGCCAGACATCGCATACGCGGCGAGCGACGTATCCGCGGTGACCGCGGCAGCAACCCGAGACCACGGCCAGCGGAGTGGTCACGACCCATGGGTGCACCGCAGGCTCATCGGTACGCCGACCGTGATGGCCGCTCAGTTCTGTAGCCGTGCCGGCCGACCCCCGCTCCTCGAGCTCACCGGGCTGGAGGTGCGGGCGCTTCGCGCTCGGAGCCGGCCGGAGCGCCGGTCATCGACTCACCCAGAGTCAAATGGTGATCATCGCCCCAACTATGATTCCCGTCGTCGTCATCATCATCGGAGTCCTGCGGCACAAGCGCGTGATGCGCCACATGCATCATCGG
>DATATO010000149.1:0-4040 GCA_036268755.1 Mycobacteriales bacterium
ATGTCGATGGTGACTCCGCCGAGTTCGTACACCCGGAGCCTGCCCTTGAGGTCAAGGATTTCGTCGACCATGGCCTCGTAGCGATCCATGCCCATCATCAAGGAGGCCGCCGTCTCGCCCTCGCCCTCGCCCTCCATCAAGATGACGTCTACATCGGCGGACTGGCGCACCAGTTCGGACAGAGTGAATTTGGCCTCGGTGATGGGAACCAATATCGTCTCGCTCCACGTCGCAGTCATCTGCGACACCTCCTCCGGATTCCGGCGCGGTGACTGACGCTCCCGCAGGTTCCGATAAACCCATCGTCCTCAGCGGCGACGCAACCGCAAGAGGACACCCGATATATTTCCGCTTACCAGCGCAGCTAGCACAGCTATGTCAACTAAGCTAGCTAGCAGAGCAGACATAGCACACCTAGCTAGCGTTACTAGGAATAGAGGATCACGCCATGCCACCCAAACGCCATGCGCTCGCCAACCAGAAAGGCGGCGTCGGCAAAACCGCCACCACGCTCGGACTGGCCAGCGCCATCAGTCACCGCGGCGGCAAAGCCCTCATCGTCGACATGGACCCGCAGGCCAACGCGACCGAAGGCCTCGGCGTCTACACCACCGACGACCAGCTCACCACCGCCAACCTCATGGATCGCACCGAGGCCGGATCAGCCATCGACGCCGTGGTCTCCACCGAATGGGACGGCATCGACCTCATCCCCGCACACCTGGACCTGTCCAACGCCGAGTCCAGCGGTGCATCCGACCTGGTTTTCCGCCTCGATGTCGCATTCGAGGGACTGGACCTATCCGCCTACGACGCCGTCCTTTTCGACTGCCCACCCAGCCTCGGCAAGCTGCTGTTCGCCGTCCTGCTCACAGTCGACGACGTTTACGCCGTCACCGAACCCACCAAAGACTCCGTCAAAGGAGTCACCAGGCTCGAAACCACCATCCAGAAAGTGAAAGTGCGGCCCAACCCCCGCCTCGAATTCGCCAAAATCATCATCTCTCGACGCCAAAACAAGGGCGAACACATCGACCGAGAACGCGAACTCCGCGACGCGTACGGTCCTCTCGTCGCCAACACCGTCATCCCCGACCTCGGTGCCCGCCAAGACGCCCACAGCGCCGAAATACCCATGCACAAATACCGCGGCGGGAAATCCCTCAGCCTGCAAGTCGCCTACGACGACCTCCTCAACGAACTTGGCATCACCATCGGAGCACCGGCATGACCACCACACGCAAACCCGCCATCACCCGCACCGTCAGCCACCCAGCCGACGCCATCCCCGAGCGCCCAGCCGCTACTCACCAACCCCAGCCGCCGGCGCCGGCGGCCGCAGGCGAGGAAAAGCTCAGCGAACAGCACAACGTACGCATCCGACCCTCAGTCAAAACCCGCCTCACCAAGGCCGTCGACAAACTCCGCTACGAAACGGGCGACAGGTCCATCAGCATCGCCTCCGTCACTGACCAAGCCATCGACGAATACCTAAAACAGCGAAGTTGCTAGCACGCCTATCTCTGCTAGCTGGCCTAGATCCGCAGGTGGTCGCCCATGTCGAGGTCCCATCCCTCCTCGGCGTCGATTGTCGTGAACATGGAGGTGGAGCCTGTCAAGGCCGCGCCGCTACGCGGTCGATCACGATCGAGCCTTGACAGCCACCACCCCCATGCACAGACGCGGCTTATGCGAGGAAGGGTCAACGGTGAATGGATACCGCACAGTGGCGGGCGGCCGTAATACCGTGGATTCGGCGAACGCAGCCAAAGCGCTAGACGGTGAAGCTCCCGCATCCATCTAGAAAGAGAGCACCGCGTGCATATCAACGCCTTTGTCCCGACAGCGGGTGTTGTCCTTGAGAACGAGACTGTCAATGCTGTCGGCGTTCCGCAGGTCGAGATCCACTTACCGCCACTTCAGGACAATCAGGCCCACCAGTCGACCGCCCCGATCCTGCTTTGTGTATCCGCCGAGAACGGTGCCGAGCACGATCCTCAGCTGTTCGTCATCGTTCACGATGCTGGCGGTCAGATGCGCGCCAGGCTAGAGCAGATCTGGGTCTGGGACGACGTTCCGGACCGCCCGCTCAAGTGGCGAGTCTTCAACCTCATGCTGCCGTTTCTAATTTTCGGCGAAGGAATCTACACATTCGGTGTGTACGCAGGACCAGAAGACCAGCCAGATCAGGCCTTAGCTTCGTTCCAAATCCCGATCATCTTGGACGCGCCAGGGCAACTGCCACAAGGGCAGTGGCCGCCCCAATAGAACCCATACCTCAATCCTCTAGCGGCCCTTGCGTTCCTCGTAGCGCAGGAACCCATCGACGGCCTGCTTAGTCACGCCCAGCTGCTCGGCAATCCAGGTCGGGCCGTAGCCTGCCTCGACGAGCTGGCGGCCCGCCTGCCGGCGGCGCTCCCGCGCGTCCGCGCTTTCCTCGCTCAGCCGTTGCAGATCGACATGCGCACGGACCAGCTCGGCCAGGGCCTCATTCACGTCGACCACCCCGACATTCCACCACACCCACACACCCCGTCAAGGCTGTCTTGACAACACACCTGGCCAGTCCTAACGTCAAGACAGTCTTGACACGCGCTGTGACGGTTCGACGAAAGGCCAAGAACGATGAGCCCCACCGCAATCCAACGCGCTACAAATCCGCCGGTGCGGGTAGCTCGGTTATCGACAGCAACTTCCATCCGTGGCCGGCTCTTTCAGACACATGAGCCCGTACCGTGCGCGGCCGACCCGGACAAGTTTTTCGATCCCCGCACGCAACGCCGCGCCGTCGACCGGTGCGGTGCATGCCCGTTCCGCGGCCGGTGCGGCTACAACGCCGTTGTCACCGGCGCTACCCACGGCATCTGGGGTGGAGTCATTTTCCCTGGCGACTACCCGGGCAAGCTCGCGCCGATCTACGCGCGGCTGCTTGAGCAATTCAATCAGCGGTGCCGAGCAGAACTTGGCTCCGACCGGACACCACGTCGCCTGACTCCGATCACGAAAAGGTCACGTAGGCGCGGCGTGTCGTAAATCAGATTTTGCCGATGCGGTGCGAGGCTTTGGACATGAGTCATGGCAAACCAGGTCGTGAGCACAAAGGCGACCGAATGCTGTTGCAGAGTCGGCCAGTACGCGAAGTTTGGGACGCCGTGCATGTCTTGGCCGCCGAGGCCGGAACGTCAGTCAGTCAGTACGTAGCTGACCTTTTGGCGGAGCACGTCGGCCGACCAGACCTCGTCCGTGAACTTCACAAGGAGGCCCTGCCGCTGGCGATGTGACCGACCGCCCCGCGCCGAATTTCGTGATGCGGAGGCTGATGTGACAACTCCATAAACGGCGAAACCCCCGGCTGGCACCGAGGGTTTCCGCTCTCCCCGAAGGGACTTTGCTCTGGATAGCAAGTCTCACGGTAGCGCATACCTGTCTTCTGGGCCAGGTAACGCAGCCGACCGTGACCAATTTTTATCCTCGCTCCGCGAGGTATCTCCCGCCCGTGCGTATCGCGGATGTAGTCGTGTTCGTCCGCGTCGTGGTGTGGCGCGCACCCGGCCATGGGCAGGCCGCCTCACGGCCGCCGGCCATGGTCCATACCGGCGCCAGGCGGCCGCGGTGGCTGCGATCGTGCTCGAGGTCGAGGCAGCTCCGTATGCCGGGGTGCCGTGCTGGTCTGGGCGCCTCGAGCGCTGGACCCGGTGGACGGTTCCGGTGGCCTATGACTGCCGCTATGACACCCACGTGCGGCCGGTGATGCCAGGCAACCCGATCAGCCGCAAAGCGCTGCTGGCGATCGCGGACGCGCGAGCCCGCTACGCCGACCACCGCACGGGCCGCAACAGCCGGCCCTCCAATGAGCGGCTGGCCGCCGACACCGGCTACAGCGTGCGCACGGTCCAGCGCGCCGACACCGCCCTACGGTTACTCGGCGTGGCCACCGAAGTGCTGCGCGGCCGCCAACGCACCCGGATCGAGCGGATGGCGTCCTGGCGGGTCGGCGATCGCGGCCGGGGCTGGGCATCGGTGTGGAGCCTGCACGACAA
>DATATO010000150.1:0-5445 GCA_036268755.1 Mycobacteriales bacterium
GGCTCGCCGCGCAGCTCGGCGGCGAAGTCGTCAACGCCGACGCCATGCAGCTGTATCAAGGCATGGACATCGGCACGGCCAAGATCACGACTGAGGAACAGGCCGGGATCCCGCATCATCTGCTGGACGTCTGGCCGGTGACCCAGAACGCTAACGTAGCCGACTATCAACAGCGGTCCCGCGAGGCCGTGGACCGGTTGCTATCCCGGGGTGTCGTCCCGATCATGGTGGGTGGCTCTGGCCTGTATGTTCGGTCCGCTCTGGACGAGATGGAGTTTCCCGGCACCGACTCGCGGATCCGGGCTCGCTACGAGGAACTGCTCGCGGGCCAGGGCAGCTATGCGTTACACCGTCGCCTGGCCGAACTCGACCCCGCGGCTGCGCTCGCGATCCTGCCCAGCAACGGACGTCGGGTCGTGCGCGCATTGGAGGTCATCGAGCTCACCGGCCGGCCGTACCCCGCGACGCTGCGCACCCCCGCCCCGCGATACCCGACGGTGTACGTGGGCGTCGACCGTGCCGTCGAGACGCTGGACGACCGGATCAACCGTCGCGTGGAGCGCATGTGGCAGGCGGGCCTGGCGGCGGAGGTGCAGACCCTAGTCGACCAGGGCCTGCGTGACGGCCCCACCGCGCGACGCGCGCTGGGTTACCGACACGTGCTCGAGATGTTCGACGGGACGTTGACCGAGGAGGACGCCAAGGCGGCGACTGCGCTGCGGACCCGGCAATTCGTTCGACGGCAGCGGTCGTGGTTTCGTCGGGATCACCGCATCACGTGGCTCGACGGCTCCGACAGCCGACTCCTCTCCCAAGCGCTCGAGCTGGTCGAGGCGGGGCCGCGCCCGGAGGCTCCGCACGCCGAGGGCGTTCCGTTGCGGCCAGTAGACTAATCGGTGTGACCGCTGGGATTCCCTTTGCCAAGGGACATGGGACCGAGAACGATTTCGTCATTATCCCCGACTTTGAGGGCGAGTACGACCTCACCGCCGATCAGGTGCGGGCGGTCTGCGACCGCCGGGCAGGCATCGGCGCCGACGGAATCCTGCGAATGATCCCGGCGGCCAAACACGCCGAAGGCGTCGCACACGCGGCCACGGCCGCGTGGTTCATGGACTACCGCAACGCCGACGGATCGATCGCGGAGATGTGCGGAAACGGTGCCCGCCTGTTCGCTCACTTCCTGGTGACCGAGGGACTCGCCGACTCCGGCGTTATTCCGATTGCCACCCGGGACGGCGTCAAGTCGGTGGAGGTGCGCGGCTCGGGTGGCTCGGCCACCTTGGAGCTACAGTTGCCGACGCTGGGCTCGCCCACCACCGTCGAGGTGGCTGGGCGCACGCTCGCCGGTAGGGCCGCATACGTCGGCAATCCACACGTGGTCTGTGTGGTTGACGTCCCACTGTCCGATCTCGACCTGACGGCCGCCCCTGTCCTAGACGCCGAGCTATTCCCCGAGGGGGGGAACGTCGAGCTGATCACCCCGCCCGAAACCGCCGGCGGACAGACGCTGCGGATCGGCATGCGGGTATACGAGCGGGGATCGGGGGAGACCCGATCCTGCGGCACAGGTGCGGTAGCGGCCGCCGCAGTTGCGTTGGCCGTCCACACGGGTGACCCCGGCAAGCTGTCAGGCGGTGAGGTACAGGTAAATCTCCCTGGCGGTGAGCTAATTGTGCGGCTCACCGAGTCGGCAGCATTTCTCACCGGCCCAGCCGTGATCGTGGCGACGGGAAGATTCTACTTGTGAGTCTGACCGAACAGGAGCTGACAAAGCTCGGCGATCAGGCGGCGAGTGTGCTCGACGAGATGGAGTCGGTATTTACCGCCGGCATGGGCGCCAAGCCCAAAGTCGAGAAGGGGCCCGGCGACTACGCCACGGCCGTCGACCTCGAACTCGAGCGCCGGATCGGCGACGCGCTGCGATCGCGCACCGGTTTCGCGGTCGCGGGGGAGGAGTTGGGCGGCGCCGACATTCACTCTGGGGAGCCGACCTGGCTGATCGATCCGATCGACGGCACTGCGAACTACATGCACAGCATGCCGTTGAGCGGCATCAATTGCGCGCTGATCTCCGGCGGTGTTCCCGTGGTCGGGGCGACCTGGCTGCCGATGTTGAACCAACGATATCTGGCGGTGGCGGGCGGCCCCGTGTTGTGTAACGGCGAACAGTTGCCCCGACGCGAGCCGGCTCAGCTGAAGGACGTGATCGTTGGGGTGGGCAACCCACAGACGAACAGCGAGCGGTTCCCTCGCCGTTACCGGCGCGCCGTGGTCAAGCGGCTGCTGGACAGCGCCTTCCGGGTGCGCCTGCTAGGATCCTGTGCCCTGGAACTCGCCTGGGTGGCCGGAGGTCAGTTCGGTGCCGCCGTGCAGTTCTCGGTGCATTCCTGGGATCTTGCCCCCGGTATTTGCCTGAACGAGGCGGCCGGCGTCGAGTACACCACCCTGGACGGACGGCCCTTTACGTTGCGCGAGAAATCCGTGCTGTGCGCGGTTCCCGACGCCGCCGAGCAGCTGACCGACATCATCGCCTCGCTCGGAGACCCGGCAGATTACGTTTGAGCTGCCCAGAACTAACGCTTTTGAGCTTTCACAAGGTACTGCGCGGCTTCGCTGAGATAGCGACGGTATTGTTTCCGAGCTAGTTCCGCCGCCTTAGCGACTTTGGCCGGGTCAATAGTGAGATATTCATGGACTAAAACGTTGCGCATGCCGGCACTTGGTTTGAGTAACATAGCGAGATCTTGCGAAATGAGGCCAATGTCGGCCGCCATGTCGAAGGATTGTCGATAGTCGTTGCCGACTTTGCCATGCGCCGCAGATATATGCGTATTGATCCCAGATGCCAGCTCGACCAGCTGCGTCAGCATTCTCTCTACCGCGTAATTGATAATCGGCTCATCTAATAATCGATCGGCGGTGATCTCACCAAGTCGATCAAGGTCATCTAGGATCTTTTCCATCAGGCGAAGTTTTTGGTATGCGACCGCAGTATCCAGCCGGCGTAGGGTCATGGTCGCCTCCCTGCTGCCATAAGCTCCAGGTCGAGGCGGCGCAGCCAATCGGTATCCATGCGGCGAAGCGCAGCAGCAATCTGTTGGGAGGCGTACAGCCCTTTCTCTGCCTCATATAGTGGCTCGCTCAAGGCGAGTGCCTGGTCTCTGGCCACCACTCCGGCGCGATTGAGTTCCATGACGTCGATGGAGGCCACGTCGGTGACATCCATTAATTCGTCGACCACCGCGAACATGTCGGGAACAGCGGTGAACTCGAACATGACGGCAATATCCAGATCACGCGGGGTGCGATTATCATCCAGCACGCTGCCGAACACTGTGATGAGCACAATGCTGTGGCGGTGACACAGCTGGGCAAGCTGACCGTTGCCGGCCATGCTCCGCAATGTGCTTAGTCCTTCTCGTGGCGTTGCCATGGTGCTGACCTTACCGCGGGGCCCCGACGATTCAGCAATATCAAGCTGCGTCCTAGCAGCCAATTAGCCGGCGCCGATTAGAAAGTGTCAGACCCAGTCGTTAGATTGGTATTGCCCCGTCTTTACTCGCCATTTCACGTCTTTGGAGCAGTAACCGTAATGTCTGATCGGCCTTTGGCACCTTCGGGAACCCTCGTCGTGCACGGCGCGCGCGAGCATAACCTGCGCGATGTCAGCGTGGAGCTGCCGCGCGACAGCCTCATCGTCTTCACCGGCCTGTCCGGTTCCGGTAAGTCCAGCCTCGCCTTCGACACCATCTTCGCTGAGGGGCAGCGCCGATATGTCGAGTCGCTGTCGGCGTACGCGCGGCAGTTCCTGGGGCAGATGGACAAGCCGGACGTCGATTTCATCGAGGGGCTGTCGCCCGCGGTTTCGATCGATCAGAAATCCACCAACCGTAACCCGCGGTCCACGGTCGGCACCATCACCGAGGTGTACGACTACCTGCGTCTGCTGTTCGCCCGGGCCGGGATCCCGCACTGCCCCGTCTGTGGCAAGCAGATCACCAAGCAGACGCCTCAGCAGATCGTCGACCGAGTCCTGGCAATGGAAGAAGGCACACGGTTTCAGGTGTTGGCGCCCGTAGTTCGGGGTCGCAAGGGCGAATATGTCGACCTCTTCGCCGACCTGCAGACCAAGGGATACGCACGGGCCCGGGTGGACGGCGTGCTGTATCCGCTCACCGAACCGCCGAAGCTCAAAAAGCAGGAAAAGCACAGCATCGAGGTGGTCGTCGACCGGCTCAGCGTCAAGGAGGGCGCCAAGCGTCGGCTCACCGACTCGGTGGAGACCGCGCTGCGGCTCGGCGACGGCCTGTTGATCCTGGAGTTCGTCGACCTGCCGGAGGACGATCCGCAACGCGAACGTACCTTTTCCGAGCATCTGGCCTGCCTGGACGACGATCTGTCGTTCGAGGCCATGGAACCCCGGTCCTTCTCCTTTAACTCGCCATTCGGCGCCTGCGTGCAATGCACCGGAATCGGCACGAAGAAGGAGGTCGATCCGGAACTGGTGGTGCCGGACCCGGAAAAGACCCTCGCCGAGGGCGCGGCCGCCCCATGGTCGCGCGGCCACAACGCCGAGTACTTTCTGCGGCTGCTGGGTGCGCTCGGTGACGCCCTGGCGTTCGACATTGACACGCCCTGGCGGGCGCTGCCGGCCCGGGCACAGAAGGCGATCCTGCTCGGGCACGACACCCAGGTCCACGTTCGCTACACCAATCGATATAGCCGCGAGCGCTCCTACTATGCCGCCTTCGAGGGCGTCATACCGTTCCTGGAACGTCGACATGCGGACACCGAGAGCGATTTCAGCCGGGAATGGTACGAGGGGTATATGCGAGATATCCCGTGCCCAGGTTGTCGCGGTGCCCGGCTCAAGCCCGAGGTGCTGGCCGTCACCATCGACGGCCACAACATTGCCGAGGTGTGTGCCCTGTCCATCGGTGAGTGCGCGGAATATCTGCGCAGCATAACGCTGGATCAGCGGCAGCGCCTCATTGCCGAGCGGGTACTGAAGGAGATCGGCGAGCGGCTGGACTTCCTGCTCAACGTCGGCCTCAACTACCTATCACTGGATCGCCCGTCCGGCACGCTCTCCGGCGGGGAGGCGCAGCGGATCCGGCTGGCGACGCAGATCGGTTCCGGTCTGGTCGGAGTGCTGTATGTGCTGGACGAGCCGTCCATCGGCCTACACCAACGCGACAATCGCCGGCTCATCCAGACCCTGCTGCGGCTCAAGGAACTCGGCAACACGCTTATCGTGGTGGAACACGACGAGGACACCATCCGCACCGCCGACTGGGTGGTCGACATTGGCCCGGGCGCGGGCGAACACGGCGGTAAGGTCGTGGTCTCCGGTTCGGTGGACGAGCTGCTGAAGTCGGAGGAGTCGCTCACCGGACAGTACTTGTCCGGCAGAACGCGGATCGCCGTGCCGAAGAAACGCCG
>DATATO010000151.1:0-8724 GCA_036268755.1 Mycobacteriales bacterium
TTATAGAGTCGGTAGTAGTTCTGCAGCGTGATGGTGGCCAGCGTCTGGTTTTCCTGCTGGACCTTCACGCCCTCCTTGGCCTCGATCGCCTGATGCATGCCCTCGTTGAATCGGCGGCCGGCCAGCACACGACCGGTGAATTCGTCGACGATGAGCACCTCGCCGCCGGTGACGATGTAGTCCTTGTCCCGCTTGAACAACTCCTTGGCCTTGAGCGCGTTGTTCATATAGCTGATGAGCGGGGTGTTAGCCGCCTCGTAGAGGTTTTCCACCCCGAGCTGACTCTCGACCTTGGCGACGCCCTCCTCGGTGATGCCGATGGTGCGCTTGGCCTCGTCGACCTCGTAGTCGACGTCTCGCTTGAGCCTCGGCGAGAGGCGGGCGAACTCCATGTACCACTTCTGCGACTGCTCGACCGGGCCGGAGATGATCAACGGGGTCCGGGCCTCATCGATCAGGATCGAGTCCACCTCGTCGACGACGGCGTACGAGTGTCCGCGCTGCACCATGTCGTCGAGCGACCAGGCCATCTTGTCACGAAGGAAATCGAAGCCGAACTCGTTATTGGTGCCGTAGGTGATGTCACAGGCGTATTGACGCCGACGGTGATCCGAGGGCTCATTGGCCAAAATCACGCCGGTTTCCAGGCCCATGAAGCGGTGAACGCGGCCCATAATGTCGGCGTCGCGCGCGGCCAGGTAGTCGTTCACCGTGACAACGTGCACACCCTTGCCGGACAGCGCATTGAGGTACGCCGCCGGAACGCAGGTCAGGGTCTTGCCCTCGCCCGTCTTCATCTCGGCGATATTTCCAAAGTGCAGCGCCGCCGCGCCCATGAGCTGAACGTCGAAGTGCCGCTGACCCAGTACCCGACTGGCCGCCTCACGCACCGCGGCGAAGGCCTCCGGAAGCAGCTCGTCCAGCGTCTCGCCGTCGGCGAATCGTTCCCTGAATTCATCTGTGAGCGCGCGAAGCTCGGCGTCAGTGAGGTCGGTGAAATCGTCCTCTATGCCGTTGATCGCCTGCGCGATGCCCTTAAGGCGCCGAAGGACACGCCCCTCACCGGCGCGAAGGATCTTCTCCAGGATCACAGTGGTGCCTCTCATCGGATCAAAACTCGACGCGCACCCGAGCGGTGCGATGTCCCTAAGAACCAGGCCCAGGAAAGACCCGGTCTTAAACCCCCATGGTATGTCGAGGCGCACGCCGCAGGTTCGGGTGGTTCACCGAAGTGGTTGGGAATGATAAGTTATACGGCACATAGGATAATTATTCTCTAGTAGGAGTATTGGTGTTGCAGATACGTGAAGCCATGCCGCACGAAGCCGCTTCCCTGGCGGAGATATACGTCAAGGCGGTCGATGTGGCCTATCGCCCCTTCATGCCGGCCGGGATAGTCACGGGATTCACCCTCGAACACCAGCAACCCCGCTGGAATCGCAAACTTTCACTTCGCGATCGCGGCTATAGCCATCTGGTGGCCGAACAACGCGGTCGCATCCATGGATTTGTCGGTATTGGACCGGCGGCGTTCAGCGGCCATGAAACCTTGGCCATAGGCGAGGTGCACTCGTTATTCGTTACGCCGGAGGCCAGCCGTAGCGGCGTTGGAAAGGCGCTACTGGAGGCAGGCGCGCGGCAGCTAGCGGCAGAGGGCTATTGCCAGGCAGTGCTCTGGGTATTTTGGGATAATCTCCCTGCGCGAACGTTTTACGAGCGGGTCGGCTGGCATGCGACCCCCCGTTCCAGGCGGCTCAATCCCGAGCTCCTAGCCCAGGGAGCCGAAGTGAGCGACTGCCGGTACCAGCAGCCGCTCACTTCAACCTCAAATGCTTTTAACTACGTGAGAGCCCGTCAGTTGTTTTCTGCCTAGGCCGCAGGCGACGACGCGTACGTCAGTGGAGCGCTAGCGGAACGGTACGCAAGGAGCACGCCCGGGTGCGGGCGTCCCGCAGGACACAGCGACGGCAGGGGACAACTGACGGGCTCACCACTCACCCTTCCAGGCTCATGACTCCATAGTTATAAGCTTTTCGGCGGTACACGACACTGGGACGCCCGGTATCGACATCGCTGAATAGGTAGAAATCGTGCCCAACCAGCTCCATCTCGAACAACGCCTGATCCAAGGTCATGGGCTTGGCGGTGTGCTCTTTCTCCCGCACTACCTGACCTGGAAAGGAATGGTCAATGCCATCAGCCCCTTCCAGGAGCTCGCCGTCAAGACGAACTGTGCCATCGAGGCTTCCCCAATCACGGGCCATCACCGATTCGCTGTTCCCGCGGCGCTGTTGCGGAATAAGCGAAGCGGCACCGTCAACCGTCCCACGCAGCCTTGCCGTGGCAGCGGCGACCGAGACGGGAGTGCGACGACCGCGGTGAATGCGGCGGCGATCCGCCGCCCGGCGGAGTCTTCCCTCTAGCTTGCCGACGGCCTTATCCAACGCCGAGTAGAAATCTCCCGCGCATGCCTCGCTGCGGATCACCGGGCCGCGGGAGCGACAGGTGAGCTCGACGCGTTGACATGTGTGTGACTGGCGGGGATTCGGCTCGTGAATCAGCTCTACATTTATGCGGAACAGCTTGTTGTCGTACCGCATGAGCCTTTCGAGCTTGTCCGCCACATGCTCGCGGTAATGGTCCGGTACTTCGACGTTACGTCCTGTGACGTTGATCTGTACTGCGCTGCTCGTCTCGGTGATAACTGCTGCGTCGGTATCAGTCTGCACGTGTACCTCCAACGATGTTGGCTAGCCGCTAGGGGAACCACCGGCACTACATCGGGCATAGGGCTTCAGCGATGAATAGGCTTCGCTGCATCCCTACCCTGTGCGGTCCCGGTAGCTAGATAGCTATCGGCACTCCTCTCGTGTATGGCTTGAAAGCCATAGCCGCGCGTCCATGAGTGGGTATGTACGGCCGCATCGCATCTGCGATGTAGTGATGACGTTAATGCCTTTGGCAAGCAGAGTCACCCCTTCGGCGGTAAAATCTTGGCCTCGCCGAGCGGAGACCTGACCGCGCTTCACTACAGCTGTGCTGCGGCTACGGCGTCGCGGCCAGCGCTACCGAATCTAGTACCGGAAATCCGGCCGCGCGCAGCGTTCGGGCCGCCTCGGACAGCGTGGCCCCGCTGGTAACTACATCGTCTACCAGCAGCAATGCAGTTAGCTCTGGTGGCCGCCGGGCCCAGGCCCGGATAGCAAAGCCGTCGGCGATATTTCGCCGACGGGCGGCCGCGTCCAGCCCTACCGAGTCCGCGCGTTCGTGGGTGGTTCGCAACAACGGCCACACCCCGAATAGGTTTCGAGAGCGACGCCGAGCCGTGCGCAGGATGGGGATTAGATGATCGCCGCCGCGACGGCGCCGGGCGGCCGGCGCCGTGGGGATAGGCACGAGCCCTAGGGCGTGGGCCGGCGTCAGTCCGTCCGCTGCCGCACGCACCGCCGCGAGCAGCTGCGCGGCCAGGACAGATCTCATGGCGCATCTACCCTGTTCCTTATAGGCAAGCAGTACCCGGCGCGGGATACCGGCATAGGAAGTGGCGGCAACACAGGCCGGGAAATCAAGCTGCGGATGTGTCGGGCGTGCCCATTGCGGAAACGGTCTACATAGCGCTAAACAGCCGTCACACAACTGAGCCTCATCGGCCCCACACGCCACGCATTGGGCAGGTAGGACCAGTTCTATGACATGGGAAACAGACGCAGCTAGAGAGGACCGTCTAATGGACATGTCCTCACGATGCCGGTGGCATATGACATTTAGCGCTGTTGCTGTGCATTTCATGGCAGGGATCCCTGGAGTCGTACCGCGGACTCTCTCCGGATCTTGTCCTTCACTGGGACGGGGCCGCCGTCGTCGGGAATAGTGGCGCAACCTGCGGAACCGAGAATGGCTACGGCGACGAGCGCAACGCCAGCTTCCGTAACGGGTGATCGGTTGCAGCTGGTCGGCTACGGATGGTCGCCCTCCCGTCCAACTCCGTCATCGTCGTCGGGGATGCCGGCTATGGCGCCCGACTCCGGGGTGTGCCTCGCGCTCGAGGTCGCCGTCGCGGCAATCTGTTTGGCCTGGCTGGCATAGGTCAGCGGGGGCTCCGGTCGCGCATCCCAGGGAATCAGACTTAGCGGCGACCGCGTTATAGGCTCTCCCACTCGGCGCGGCAGCGTGAGACGAAACTGTGCGCCATTGCCGCGCTGCCCCCAGGCCTGCAACCATCCACCATGCAGCCGGGCGTCCTCTAAAGCAATAGAAAGACCGAGGCCGGTGCCGCCAGTATGACGCGCGCGAGACGGGTCCCCGCGCCAGAACCGATGGAAGACGGCATCACACTCGTGCGTCGCAAGGCCTATGCCATGGTCACGAACGGTGATAGCCATCGCCTCATCGGAGGCGGCCACCGTGAGCTGGACAGTGCGATTGTGCACGGTATCGGTATCGGTGTCGGACGAGGACGCCCGTCCATACTCCACCGCATTACTCAATAAGTTTCGGACGATCCTTGCCACCCGACGGGAGTCGATTTCACACTCGACCGGCTCACTCGGAGCGGACAACGTGATTTGAACATTCACCCGTTCGGCCATCGGAGACAGCGCACCCCGGATGTTGCGCACAAGCTCCACGACGTCCACCGTTTCGGGTTCGAGCACAGCGAAGCCGCTGTCATAGCGGCTAATCTCGAGCAGATCGGTGAGGAGAGCCTCGAAATGATCGACTTGGTCATGTAGCAATTCCGCGCTACGGGCCGCATCTTCCTGGAAGCTTCCGCGCTCACGATGCAGTACATCCGCGGCCATCCGGATGGTGGTCAGCGGCGTGCGCAGCTCGTGTGAGACGTCGGAGGTGAACCGACGCTGCAGCGTGGAGTATCGCTCCAGCTGCACGATCTGCTGCTGCAAGCTTTCGGCCATCTGATTAAAGGACCGCGCCAGTCGAGCAACTTCATCCTCACCCCGCACCGGCATCCGTTCGGTGAGCACCCCGGCGGATAGGCGTTCGGCCGTCAGCGCAGCCTCGGAGACGGGCCGCACCAACAGCCGCGCGGCACCGAACGCAATCCCGCTGAGCGCAAGGACGAGTAATACGCCGACGCCGACCGTCACGTGCCGCACCAGCGTCACGGAGTCGACCTGCCCATCTAAGGGGAAAAAGTAGTTGAGTTGGACTCGGCCGGCCGGAGTATCGACCGGCGCCGCCACCGCGAGCACGGGTCGAGGCGCCCGTCCCCCCAGCGACATGCGCACGTACTGGTAACCCAGGCCGCGATGCCGATTGACCAGGTCGGTGAGGCTGCGGGGCGGCTTGAGATCACTTGCCCGACCGCCCGACACATAGGATTCGCGCAATCCGGGATTGTCGATATCGACTGAAACTTCGAAGAGCTTGACGCGCTCACCGCGATCCGACAGGTTCGCGGTGAGCTCCCGCAACACCGCGTTGACGTTGACCAGATCGCCGGGCTTGAGCTGCCGAAGCCGTTGCGCCGCATAACTTCGGCCGTCGTCTACTTCGTCGATGGCGTGGTCGCGATGAAATTCAACCATGCCCTGTGCGATGCGTTCGACCATCAAGACGCCGAGGACGACCACTAGGGCGGTACTTACCGCCAAGGTAGTAAGGACTAACCGAAGCTGCAACGAGGCGCGCCAAATTCGGAGCAGCCGCCGCCACAGTCTTGTCACTATCTGCCTTTGTTAGTGCACGCCGCCGACGACCGAGGCCGGCCGCCTGGACATCACGGGATCTACTGAAGTTCCCGCTTTGTATCCGACGCCGCGCACGGTGAGAACAACCTGCGGATTTTCCGGATCCCGCTCCACCTTGGAGCGCAACCGCTGTACATGCACGTTAACGAGCCGAGTGTCCGCAGCGTGACGATATCCCCACACCTGTTCCAGCAGCAGTTCCCGCGAGAAGACTTGGCGCGGCTTGCTCGCCAACGCCACCAGGAGATCGAACTCCAACGGAGTCAGGGCCAGACGTTGCCCTGCCCGAGTTACCTCGTGTGCGGCAACGTCGATGACGACCGGGTCGTCGGGTCGACCGATCTGCAACCGCTGCGCACAGCTGGCCTCGCGATCTCGGAGTCGGGCGCGAATGCGCGCCACCAGTTCTTTCGGGCGGAAGGGTTTGATGACGTAGTCATCGGCACCCGATTCCAGTCCGAGAACCACATCTACGGTGTCGCTCTTAGCAGTGAGCATCACGATGGGCACGCCGGATTCGGCGCGGATCAACTTGCAGACGTCGACGCCCCCCATGCCGGGAAGCATCAGATCCAACAACACTAGATCCGGTTTGTGTTCCCGGAAGACGGTAAGTGCGCGCTCTCCATCAGAGACGAATAGCGGGGTGAGCCCTTCGCCGCGCAATACGATGCCGAGCATTTCGGCTAGCGCGGGATCATCGTCCACTACTAGAACTCGCAGTGTCATACCGTCCATCGTTTCATCACAACCCGGTTTTATGCTGGCCCTCAAGGAAAAATGTCCGGTATTGCGAACAGTGTTCCCAGATTCTTAGCCTCGACAGATTTCAATCCTAAAAAGTGAGACGCCTAAGGCGCTACATTAGTGAGGAGCTCCCGATCTGCGATGGCGGGTTGTCGCAGGTTCATGCGAATCAGATCCATAACGGTTCCATCGGCCAAGGTTGTCATGTCGCCGAGCTCCCTATCGTTGGCCAAATCTTGCAGCAGGCGCCGCATAATCTTTCCGGACCGAGTCTTGGGTAGCTCCGGTACGACCACGATGCGTCGCGGCTTCGCTATAGCCCCGATCCGAATCGCGACATGTGCACGCAACAGCAAGGAAAGTTCTGAAGGCTCCTCGGCGCAATTCCCGCGAGGAATCACGAACGCCACAATCGCCTGCCCGGTGGTTGGATCGTTCGCACCCACGACGGCGGCCTCGGCTACCAGCGGATGACTCACCAGTGCCGACTCGACCTCGGTCGTGGAAATGCGATGCCCCGAGACGTTCATGACATCATCCACCCGCCCGAGCAGCCAGATGTCACCGTCTTCGTCCTTCTTAGCCCCATCGCCGGCGAAGTAGTAACCCGCGTCGGCATAGCGAGACCAGTACGTATCCACGTACCGCTGTGGGTCACCCCAAATGCCGCGTAGCATGGCGGGCCAGGGCTTCGTCAGCGCCAAATACCCGCTCTCACCGTTAGCGACAGCAGAACCCCGATCATCGACGACATCGAGGTTGATACCCGGCACCGCCCGCTGGGCCGAACCTGGCTTCATGCGGGTAACCCCCGGTAGCGGACTGATCATGATGGCGCCAGTCTCCGTCTGCCACCAGGTATCGACTATCGGGCAGCGGCCGTGACCTATGTTTTCGCGGTACCACATCCACGCCTCGGGGTTGATGGGTTCGCCCACCGAACCGAGCAACCGCAACGACGAGAGGTCGTAGCCGGCGGGAATTTGGTCTCCCCACCGCATGAAGGTACGAATGGTCGTGGGCGCGGTGTAGAGAATGGAAACCCGGTGGGTTTGGATGATCTCCCAGAACCGCCCCGTGTGCGGCGTATCGGGAGTTCCCTCGTACATCACCTGAGTGGCGCGGTTACTTAGGGGACCGTAGACGATGTAGCTATGACCGGTGATCCATCCGACGTCGGCCGCGCACCAATAGACGTCCACGTCGGGCTTGTGGTCGAAGACGGCGTGATGGGTGTAGCTGACCTGGGTCAGATAACCGCCGCTGGTATGCAAAATCCCCTTGGGCTTGGCCGTGGTGCCGGAGGTGTACAGGATGAACAGCGGATGCTCGGCATCGAATGCTTGACATATGTGCTCGGCGGCCTGGGAGTCCACCAGATCGTGCCACCACACGTCGCGGCCGCCCTGCCAGCCGATGTCCTGACCGGTGCGGCGTACCACCAGAACTTTCGCGATGTCGGTTCCGGGGATTGCCTCGTCGGCGATGACCTTGAGGCCGTGTGTCGCGCCGCGCCGATAGCCGCCGTCGGCGGTTATCAGGAGCTTTGCGCCGGTGTCCTGCGACCGGCTGCGCAGGCTGCTGGCGGAAAATCCGCCGAAGACCACGCTGTGCACCGCGCCGATTCGGGCGCAGGCCAACATTGAAATGATCGCCTCGGGAATCATCGGCAGGTAGATCATGACTCGATCGCCTGCGGCGACTCCCAGCGCGGTAAGCGCGTTCGCCGCCCTACACACCTGGTCTTTGAGTTCTGCATAGCTGAGGACACGCCGGTCGCCGGGCTCGCCCTCCCAGATGATCGCCGCCTGATCGCCATGACCGGACTCGACGTGCCGATCAACGCAGTTGTATGCAACATTGAGTCGGCCGCCGGCAAACCACTGTGCGAAGGGCGGCTGCCAGTCCAGCGGGGTGTGCCACTCCTCCGTCCAGCTCAATCGGTGCGCTTGCTGCTCCCAGAACTCGATGTAATTGCGCTCGGCGTTGTCGTACGCCTCCGCGGTCACGTTCGCATGTGCCACCAACCCTGCCGGCGGGTCAAAGAGCCGGGGTTCGCTAAGCAAATTGGAAAGTGGAGTACCCATGCGGCCAATCCTGTGTTAAGTATGGCTTATAAGCCCTTATGTCACACTTTACGCAGGAGGAAAGCGGATAGGTATGCGTGGCACGCCCCAAAGCGAGATCGACCCGTAATAAAGTGTCAATTTCTTACCCACGAGGCCTAAATTGGAACCATTGGTCCCAATCGGTCGGCTGGGACGGT
>DATATO010000152.1:0-1704 GCA_036268755.1 Mycobacteriales bacterium
TCGACGCGCTCGGCGCGATGGACTGTGATGCCAGCGGCGATGTAGTGCTCACCGAGTGTGATCTGCTGTTGGATCCTGCGGTGTTTGAGCTGCTGATCCAGCCTGGGATAGGGAACGCTGCCCTCGTTGATCATTACCGCATCGGGATGGATGGCACCGTTGTATCGGTGGTTGGGGGCACGGTCTCGCAGGTGTTTCCGCCGCACCGTCAAGGCCCCGACTTCAGCTATGTGGGCCTGTTCAAGACGCTGAACGTGTACCGGTTCACCCACCAGTTCTGCCGCAAGACCCTGGGCCCATTGGTGCGCTGGTACGCCGAGGAGGTCGACTCTGGCTCGTACTACGAACTTGTGCTGGGGATGCTGACCGGTTTGCCGGCGCACGACATCGCCGCGATACCGGTGCCTCCCGGTTCGTGGATTGAGGTCGATGATCCCAACGACCTGGCCGCCGCCCGTTTCCGGTTCGAGCCACAGCGTCGCGCTGAGATTCTCGACCGCACCCTGGGTGGGCAGTGGAACCTTGGACTGCTCGACTTCTCGTACCTGCGAAACGTTCATTTTCCGACCGAGGCCATGATCGCGGCGATGCGGCATGCGCTGCCCGAGCTGCTTGCCAGCTACGGCTCCACGCAGCTTGTGCTCAACGAGAAGATGGCCTGGTTCGTCGGTTGCGCCCCGAGCCGCCTGCAGGTGCTGCACGGCGCGGCGCAGGCCTTCCCGTTGCTCGCCGAGATCCTGGGTGCCGTCTCGGTGGCGCTGCCGGTACCGACGTTTGGTGAGTACAGCCGCGCCTTCCCGCATGCCGCCACCTACGCCGACCTGCCCGGAACCGGGGTTGACGTCGCTGATCTTGATCGACTCGCCGCCGCCTGTGATCTGCTTGTCGTGGTGAACCCCAACAACCCGACCGGCACCACGCATTCCACGGGGTGGTTGCATGATTTTGCCACCCGGCACTCGAGGACCATGTTCCTGGTCGATGAGTCGTTCCTCGGCTTCAGCGGTGAGTCGTCCCTGGTTGACGCACTGGAGGTCGCGCCGCTGCCCAACGTCGCAGTGCTGGTGAGTCTAAGTAAGACCCTTGGTGTGCCGGGGCTGCGAGTGGGCTACTTATATAGCCAAGATGGTGAACTGCTCGAGGAGTTTGGACGGCGCCTGCCTATCTGGAATACCAGCGCGCTAGCCGAATACTTCGTTGAGTTGCTGCTGAAGTTCCGCCCCGAGCTCGCTGAGGCGCTCGAGCTCACCGTCAAGGACCGGCGTCAGCTGCGGACCGACCTGCTGTGCGTCCCCGGGCTGGTAGAGGTCGGCCCAAGCGGTGGGAACTTCTTACTCGCCCGGTTGATCGGCGACACGCAGCGCGCCGGCAGGGTGCGATCGGCATTGCTGGAGGCAGAGGCGATCGAGATTAAGGACGTCACGGCGAAGTTCCCCGACGGCGCGCCGCGGCTGCGCATCGCGGTCCGCGGCGAGCAGGACAACGCTCGGCTGCTCGCGGCGCTGCACCTGCACGCACCGCGCACGGAGGCTGGTCCGTGAAAAGTGACCAGTGCCCGCCTCGGTCAGATCAATGGGTGGTGGACCGGATTTACCGTGGGTTGGAGGTCACTGATGCTTTCCTCAGACGGCTAGGAATCCCTTATACGATGATTGGCGGCACATTACTGGGAGCTGTCCGCCACGGTGGTCTCATTCCATGGGA
>DATATO010000153.1:0-3362 GCA_036268755.1 Mycobacteriales bacterium
CACCAGCGGGCCCCAACTGCGGGAGTCGACCCACAAGCTGTGCCAAAGCAGCGCTGGCGGTCCCGCGCCGACCTGCCCGACGTTCAGCCGGCCCAGGGACGTGGGGACCAGGCTCGGGCCGGAAATGTGTGAAGTCATGGCGCCCTTGTCCCCGAACGGCTGATCAGTGACCCTGATGTTCGCAGAAGATTTCCGGTCAGGTACGAAAAGGCCCGGAGAAGCGCCGATTTTCAAGCTCAGGGGCTGTTTCACTGGTCGTGGGCACAGATTCGGACCGCTTGTGGCCTCGGGACCGCCTCAGTAATAGGTACTGGACTGGGGAGGACCGTCCGGCGGTATATACCCGCCCGATGAGTTCCGCAGCTGCCAGATCAGTTCAGGGCAGAGCAAGTTGACCGCATAACCGACAACGTAATTGGCCGCGAACTGATCGCTCGGAGTCACGTCGCGCTTCACATCGCCGACGAGCTGACCGTACCCTTCGCCCTGGCCGAGCCTGTCGCAGATTCCGTGGCCATAGGCAAGCGAATCGTTATTCGGAAAGTTGTACTGCCGGCGCACCGTCATGTCGTAGACGTACTCGACCTCAGGATTCGGGGCGGCGTACGCCCGCGGTGCCGGCGCTGACGCAAGCGCGCCGACCACTGCCGCGGTCGCGGCGACGATGCTGGTAATCAGCGACTTTGCACGCCTCGGTCGACCTGATGAGGTGGCCGAGTTGCGGACGACGAGCGACATAATTCCGACGTTAAACTATATAACGGATGAGAACCAGCGATTCGGCGCACCGCCCCACTTCACCCACGATGCTGACGCTTCAGGTGCGAATCTCGAAGCTGGGCGCGAGCAATCTTGCCTGCGCTGTTGAGTGGCAGCTCGGCTACCGCGTACCAGTACTGCGGGATCTTGAAACCCGCCAGCGAGATGCGAGCGAAGGAGGCTAGATCTCCAGGTTGCAGCGGACGAGCCGGGTCCATCGGAATTATGAACGCCGCCAACGTTTCTCCGAGTCGGCTATCCGGGACGCCAACGACGCCGACGGCGGCCACAGCAGGATGAGCGCTCAGTACATTCTCGACCTCCAGCGGATAGATATTCTCGCCGCCCCGAATGACCATGTCATGCCGGCGACCGGAAAGACGTAGATAGCCGTTAGCGTCGAGCAGGCCCAGATCACCGGTGTGCAACCACCCGCCGGCGTCCTGCACGGAGAGATGTTCGGCGGCGGCGAACACTTCGCCGATCCCCGCCCGGTCCGGCTCGTCGATATGCAGACGCAAACCGCTTACGGGCCGGCCAACCGTAACCAGAACGTCGGGATCTGCAGCTGCGGCCAACCGATGATCGTCGGGACTCAAGCTGGTGATCGGGCTGCCTTCTGTTTGGCCGTAGAGGCTGACCATCGCGACGTCGGGCACGACGTCAAGAACCCGTCGCAAGGTGTCGACAGTGATAGGCGAGGCGCCGTAAATCAACGTTTTCAGCGGAACCGCATCGAGAAGCCCCTTGCCGAGCAACATTTCGATCATGCTCGGGACGAGGAGGCAGTGGGTGGCATCGAGTTGCTTCAGCTTGCGCCACCACTCGAAGGAGAATCTGGTGGTGGGAACGACCGCCGCCCCGGCAGTGAGGGCCACCAGGACGTTGCCCAGCCCGCCGATGTGATGCAGCGGTGAGCCGGTGGCGAAACGGTCGTCGGGGCCGATGCCGATCAATCGACGCAACAACTCGGCGCGGGCGTCCAGCACTCGCCCACTGAGCGAGACTGGCTTGGGGATTCCGGTCGTGCCCGCAGTGTGCAGGTAGATCGCCGTGGGACCCGGCTCGGCACGCAACGGACGGCTCGAGACCGGCAAGGAAGCTACTGTCACCGACCGTATCCCAACGGTGTCGGCAACCTGGCGCGCGATCTCGGCAAAGCCGGCTTCCGCAAGTAACACCGACGAGCCGCTCCGGCGCACCATCGCAGCCAGCTCTGTCGGGGTCTGTCGTGGCCCGAGCGGGGCGAGCGGTCGGTTGGCGGCGGCACCACCGAACAGCAGCGCAAGCGAGTCGGCGTTGGTGGTGAGCAGAGCCGGAATCGGCTGACCTGGTTGCACGTCGAGGTCGACGAGCAGGTCCGCACCCGAGACGGCCTTTCCGATCAGTTGGCGGCCACTGACCGAGCCCTCGTCGCCGAGGACAGCGGGACGTTCACTGGCTTCGTGGACGGCGCAAATCCGCTCGAGCCACGTCATCAAGGCCTCTCCTCGCCGTTCCACTAAAACGATAAATAGTTTACTGTTTGGATGGATTCTTGCGAAGGAGGGCACGGCGACGTGCGGATCATTGTCACGGGCGGAAACAGTGGCGTCGGGAAAGCGACCGCACACGCAATGGCCGATGCCGGCCACCAGGTCATCATCGCGTGCCGAACCCCGACCAAGGCGTTTGAGGCCGCGGCATCGATGCCCGGCGATGTCGAGGTTCGCGAGCTGGATCTGGCCGATCTCGCCAGCGTGCGCAAGTTCACCGACACCGTCGACTATGTCGACGTGCTGGTGAATAACGCCGGTGTGCTGGGCCTGCCGCTGACCCGCACGGCCGACGGTTTCGAGGCGCACATGGGCACTAACCACCTCGGCCATTTTGCGCTGACTTGCCTGCTCGGCGACCGGATCCGCGACCGTGTCGTGGCGGTGGCCAGCACCAACTACAACACTGCCCGCATGCACTTCGACGACCTCAACTACCACCATCGCCGCTACAACCCGTGGTCGGCCTACGGCGAGTCAAAGTTGGCGAACCTGTTGTTCGTGCGGGAATTGGTCGCGCGCGGCACTACCGCATACGCCTCCGACCCCGGAATGACGAACACCGGGATCACCCGAAACGGTTCGGGTGCCCTGCAGTGGGCAGGCCGGGTGCTCTCGCCATATATCGCGCAGAGCCCGGCCGACGGCGCGCGCTCGACCATCCAAGCGATCACCACGACGCTGCCCAACGGCACCTATATCGCGCCGCGCGGCCTGATGCACCAATGGGGCACACCGAAGTCCACCAAACTCAAAGACAAGGCTCGCGATCCGGCCAGCGCGCGACGGCTGTGGGAGGTTTCTGCCGAGTTGACCGGTTGCCAGTGGCAGGACGGCTTCTCATGACCGTTGAACGGCTACTGCCGACACCGGAAGCACGCGAACTGATTCGACTGGCGGCCGATGTCGCGGACAAGGTGCTGGAACCGATCGTCGATGAGCATGAGAGGGACGAGACCTATCCCCAGGGCGTCTTCGCAACCCTGGGCGAGGCCGGGCTGCTGACACTGCCGCATCCGGAACAATGGGGCGGTGGCGGGCAACCCTACGAGGTGTACCTACAGGTTC
>DATATO010000154.1:0-3176 GCA_036268755.1 Mycobacteriales bacterium
CTGGCGATTCATTATGTAGGCACCACTGGTCGCTATCAGCGATGCCAAGATCTTGGTCTTGACCTCGGCGCCGGGGAATATGGCGTTGAAAAGATTCAACAGCCCGACGTCCACCACCGTGTTGATGATGCCGATCGTCCCGAACTTGACGAATTCCCAAGCGGACTGGTGCAGACGCCGCCGTCCGTATTCCAGCATCTGCTGTAACGCGTTCACGTCTTCAGAGCATACGGGGCCACCAAAACGCCCCAGTTCCCTCGTCGGGAATCGGGGGAAACTGCCTGTGGGACGGATCTGTGGCGGATCCCGCCCACCCCTTTAAGGCCGGCTCGGCGAGAACCGGGAAACTATGCACATGACGCCAAAGTTGTCTTCCGATACCTCGCTTCCGACCGTGGCGATGGTGGGAGGCGGTCAGTTAGCCCGCATGACGCATCAGGCGGCCATTCCGTTGGGCGTGACGCTGCGAATACTTACCGATGATCCAGGCGACTCGGCCGCGTTGGTCTCGCCTTCCACGCGGCTAGGGAAGGGCAGCGACCCGTCGACCTTGCTGGAATTCTCGCGTGGGGCGGCCGTGCTGACTTTTGACCACGAGCATGTTCCCTTGGATGCGATTCGCTCCTTGGAGCGGAAGGGCGTCAAGGCGTTTCCGAGTTCCGACGCCCTGCAGTACGCACAGGACAAGTTGGCGATGCGACAGCGGCTCACCGAGGCGGGATATCCAGCGCCGCCGTTTCGTGCCGTCGCCGATGTCGCTGAAGTGATCACCTGGGGTGAGGAGGTCGGTTGGCCACTGATCGTGAAGACACCCCGGGGCGGTTACGACGGCAAGGGGGTGTGGCAGATTGCGGACGCCGCAGTGGCGCATGCCGAACTGCCCTCATTGTTCGAGCGCAACCGGCGGCTACTCGTCGAGCAGCGGGTGCCCCTGATGCGGGAGCTCGCCGCGCTCGTCGCCCGTTCACCGTACGGACAGGTTGCGTGCTGGCCGATCACGGAGACGGTGCAGCGGGACGGCATCTGCGTCCAGACTGTTGCCCCGGCCCCGGGCCTATCGGCGGAGCGCAGCGCGGAGATCGAGGCCATGGCGATCCGTATCGCCACCGAGCTGAACGTGGTGGGCGTGATGGCGGTCGAGTTGTTCGATATCGGCGGCCGGGTACTCATCAACGAGCTCGCGATGCGACCGCACAACTCCGGACACTGGACTATAGAGGGCGCCGCGACGAGTCAGTTTGAGCAACACCTGCGTGCGGTACTGGACTATCCGCTGGGCAGCACGCGGCTGCGGGCACCTCACGTGGTCATGGCCAATGTGCTCGCCGGGGACGTGCCCAAGGACGCGCCGCCGCTGGACGAGCGGTTGCATCACGCGTTCGCCTACGAGCCGGCGATCAAGGTGCATTTATACGGCAAAGAATTTCGGCCTGGCCGCAAGGTCGGCCATGTCACCATGCTGGGCGGCGCAGCCTCATTGCCCGATCTTCGGGAGCGCACCGAGCGTGTGGCTGTATGGCTCGGTTCGGGTGCACCGCTGCCTGAGTAGCTGGTTTGCTGCGCGCTTATCTTTCGCCGCTCTCTCCTGGCATTTAGTCACAAAATGCCAGGAGAGAGCGGTCACGTTGCGGCTGATAGAGCCGCAACAGGTTGAGCTCGACCGTCCGAGGATATTATGGCCGCCATGAGCACCGGTTCAAACGTTCGTCCGCTTCACGCCGCCCGATCCACTGCGCCGTTGGTCGGGGTCATCATGGGAAGTGATTCTGACCTTCCCGTCATGTCGGCGGCGGCCGAAGCCCTGGAGGAGTTCGGTGTCGCTCACGAACTGCAGGTTGTCTCCGCCCATCGCACTCCGCGCGCCATGCTGGACTACGCCGAGG
Source organism: Mycobacteriales bacterium (assembly GCA_036268755.1). GTDB lineage: Bacteria > Actinomycetota > Actinomycetes > Mycobacteriales > QHCE01 > DATATO01. The sequence continues at coordinate 1,884 of DATATO010000154.1, forward strand.
CGGCCGCCTCGGCGGGTTTGCGGATCATCATCGCCGGCGCCGGCGGAGCCGCCCACCTGCCGGGCATGGTGGCCTCGGCGACTGTGTTGCCGGTGATCGGGGTTCCGGTTCCCCTGAAACACTTGGACGGTATGGATTCGTTGCTGTCGATCGTGCAGATGCCCGCCGGCGTGCCGGTCGCGACCGTCGGCATCGGCGGCGCCCGCAACGCCGGTCTGCTTGCCGTGCGAATCCTGTCGAGCGGAACGGACGAACTAGGCCAGCGGTTGCGCCGCAAGATGGTGCGGTACCAGGAAAGCCTGGCCGAGATGGTGGCGGAGAAGAACTCCGTGCTGCTCAATCCATCCGTCGGATAACGCCGACCAGCCTGCGCATGTCTCGGCGTCCCCGCTCGTAGCTCGCGCCCACGATCACCAGGAGCACGCCCGCACCTGCGAGCGGCACCCAGACGGGAAGGTCGGCGCTTAGCCGCGGCAGCAGTGGAGTCACCATGCGGACCGCGACGACCGCCACCGTTACTGCCCCCAGCACGAACGGTGCCTGCCGGCCGGTGAATGCCCCGATCGTCATAATTCCCAAGGCTGCGGTTCCCAGCAGCAACGCGCGCAACGGATCCGCCTTCGCGAAAAGCACCAGACCGAGCGACGGTGTTACGCCGATGAGTAACGCCGGCCCGAATGTTACCCATGACGTTTGAGAAGGTCGGCGTCGATAGGCGATGACGCCGACGATAAGCAGGGCCATCGCCATAGGAATGGCGTAGCCCTCTACGGTCTCAACATGCGCCGCACGTAGCCACAGCGCCACGGCGATCACGCTCAGGCCGAGTGCCCACCACACGGCGGGCCGACGCGATTCCCGCAGTGACATCGCGGCGAGCAGTGCACAGAATGTGGTGATGAGCAGCGCCGAGTCCAGCGCGCTCTGCAGCGCGAGCATGAACGCGAAGAATCCGCCGACGCCGGCCATGCCCTCCATCGCGATGCTCACCGGTGAGGTAGAACGCTCGCCGAACGTATCCAGCACGGCGGCGATAGCGATGAGCACAATCACCGCTATGAGCAGCAGGTAGGCCGCCAAGATCTCACCGCCACCCGCGGTGGCGGTGAGCGGCGCCGCCATGCCCAGCCACGCCGCGCAGGAGACGGTGGTGCTGGTGACGCGAACGCCACCCGATGCGGTGGTGAGAGCGATCGCTGCGTACATCAGGCACAGCAACCCGAGCGTGACGCTCATCGACTCGGCGCTGGACAGGCCTCGAAGCCCGGCGTTCGCCGCCAGTATGAACCCGGC
>DATATO010000155.1:0-24957 GCA_036268755.1 Mycobacteriales bacterium
TGCCGGGCCGCGTCACCTCGCTGATCTATGAGCGCGCGGGTGGCATGTTCAACTTCGTCGGGCTTCGCGCCTTCAAGGAAAAGTGGTCGCCCCGCTGGGAGCCGCGCTATCTCGCCTATGCCTCGGATGCCGACCTCCCAAAGGTGGCGGTAGCCGTCATGCGGGCCGGTGAACTGCGAGACCCGCGAAAGCCGACCTCCAAGATCATGCAGGCACTACTGCGGTATCCGTTCACCGTGGCCATGTTCGGACTGCAGCTGTGGATCTCGGTAGTTACCATGTCGCACCCGGAGGTCCATACCCAGCTGATGCACCACTTCGGGATGGCATGGCAGGACGTCAGCCATCTTCAGCTGTGGCGGCTGATCACCTCGCCGCTGATCCCGCCCTCCACCGGATTTGTCTGGATCAACCTCTTCCTGATCGCGCTCGGGCTTCCGTGGGCCGAGCGGCGGCTGGGCACCCGCTGGGCTCTGCTGGTGTTTTTCGGCGGCGACCTCCTGAGCACTATCCCGGTCCTGATAGGCACCCGCATCGCCGCGGCCGCCGGATCGTCGGCAGCCGCGGAGCATGTATTCCGGCACGACAGCGGGCTATCGGCGGGGGCGTGGTCGCTATTCGCCGCCGTGGCGTGGAGCCTGCCTCGTGGCATGTTGCGCCGCGGCGGCATGGCCATTGTTCTGGCCATACTGCTGTTCATGATCGCCTTCGACCGGCATCTTTTCGACATTCAACACCTGGTGTCGGCGTGTGGAGTGCTGGCCATATTCGCGACGATCGAGGCGCTGGGCCGCCGCCGTGCCCGCGGGATGATTGCGCCGACGGCGTCGACCCAGCCCGACAGTGGCTGAGGCGGCTACTCCCTCATCAGCCGGGCGCCGGACAGCGTTGCGTAGGACGGCCCATCGGTGAAATCGACACCGCTTTCCTCGCCGATGTAGACATCGCGAGAATCCCGAGCCACCAGAGCCGCCACGTGGTCCGACGAGCTCCGCTGCCGGCTGTGTTCCTCATCCCAGGATGGCGCCGCAGCCGGCCGAGTCGGTTTCCCATGCGAGGGCTCTACAGTCCGATTTGTTTGCCTGCTGCTTTTGTGGGCACTGAGGCGCTAGGGTCTGTCTGTCCGTAGGTCGAGAGAACCGGATCATTCATGATGCGTATCAAGGTTCTTGCCGTGGCGCTCGCCGTGCTGGTTTTTACCGGTTGCGGCAGCACGGCTTCCCGGCCCAGTACCGCGGCACTGCCCAACTATGAAGGCTGGCAAAACGCCGTAAAGCGGGCGACAAATCCGGCAATTCCCTGGCTGCAACAGCGGATAGCCAAGGGCGGCGCGAAGCTGGCGGTAGTACTTGACATCGATAACACCTCGCTGGAGACCCACTACCACCCGGGCGCGCCCAACAAGCCAGTGCTGGCCGTGGCCAACTGGGCCCACGAACATCAGGTTTCGGTGCTCTTCGTGACCTTGCGCGGCGAGGCAAACCGGGAAAATACGACGGACCAGCTCACCAAGGCCGGCTACCGCGTCGACGCCCTGTGCATGAAGACGACCGGCAAGGGCACCAAGCCGCGCTGTCGACAGAAGCTTACCGACGACGGCTACACGATCACCGCGAACATCGGCAACCGGGGGACCGACATGCGGGGCGGTAACTACGAGAAGAAATTCCAGCTTCCCGACTACAATGGCGCCCTCGCATAGCATTGGCTAGCTCGCCACGCTCGCGTTTCGCTGTGGCGGAATGCTATCTCCGGATCGCGCAGCTCATTTATGGTTTTGTTAAAACCGGCGGAGACTCCACTACTCGCCAGGCGCTGCCTTCGAACACGACCGCCTCGTCGTCGGTGAGTTTGATCAATGGTGTGTCGGCCGCCCACTGCGAGAGGATGCGGTCGATCGTCGGCCGGGCACGTTCGTCATTCATGTGCGGCATGATCCGGAAGTCAAGGAGCCCCGCACCCACGGTGTCGGCCAGGTCAGGAGCCGCACCGCGATCATCGAGGTTGCCGATGTAGGCGATATCCGGGCACGCAACAATGGCACCCGCGCTGGCCCCGGAATACATCAGATCCCGGTTCTTCGCTGCATCCCAGAACTGCGTGCGCTTCATGTGGTGCAGGAGAAAATACGTGTTCCCGCCGGCCACATATACCAGGTCGGCTCGAGCTAGCGCATTCTCCACGTCCCTCGCGGTGGCGGTCGCGAGCTCCAGGTCCTCGGTCGCCAACCCATTACCGGAGAACCACCGCCGGTCCTCGGTTATCCATGGTGTCGATGAGTAGGGCAGGCCGGCCGTGGGTATGAAAACTGTTCGCATGCTCGTCGGGTCACTGGGTAGGATGTGGGTCATTCCACCGAGATGCTTAGACGCGAGGAAAGCTTTCTTCACCATCTCCGGCACGTTACCCTGCCGCGTCGAGCCCTTGAGTTGGCGTGTTGTTCTAGGCGACACAACACCGGTTACGGTAAGCGGGTGTTCCGCATCCTGTTCTATCAGCCCGAGATTCCCGCCAACACCGGCAACGTGATCCGGCTTGCCGCCAACACGGGATGCGAGCTGCATCTTGTTGAGCCGCTGGGATTCTCGATGGACGAGGCAAAGTTGCGCCGGGCCGGGCTGGACTATCACGACATGGCGCAGGTGTTTGTGCACCCCACGTTGGCGGGAGCGTGGCAGAAGCTACTACCGGCCAACGTGTACGCCTTTACCGGCGCGGCGGTCCGCCGCTATACCGATGTTGCCTACAAGCCGGGAGACGTGTTGTTGTTCGGTCGGGAATCCTCCGGCTTACCTGAGGAGGTTCTCGACGCGCCAGAGGTGACCGATCGGCTTCGGCTTCCTATGGCACCCGGTTCCCGGTCGCTCAACCTGTCCAATACCACTGCCGTCGCGGTGTATGAGGCCTGGCGGCAGCACGAGTTCTTCTCGATCTCCCGTCCCGGTCATACTGCGAGGCGATGAGCGAACGAGGAGTATCTGCCGCCGAGCTCGTTCTCACCGGCATCGAAGCTTCCCGGCTGTGCAACCGGCGCTCATAGGTGACCCGCTCCGTCGTCTCTCTGTCCACTGCCGAGACCAGGATCTCCGCGAGGCCGTATCCCTGGTTTCGAAAGCTTCTGATCAGCTGGCAGGCGTCGGCCTCGCTCGGTAGCGGTGCGTCGTACACCACGGACAGATGGGCGTCTCGGGCTTTCTTAAGGAGTTCCTTGGTTGCATTCATGGTCTCAGCTTGTACCAGCGAGGCTAACTCCAAAGGTGGGACGGGCAGCCGGCTATCCCGTCACATAGCTGCGGCGGGAGCGGTAGCTCCCCGTGCTCGCGCATATCGTCCAGTAACAGTTTCGAACGCGATCGGGGCCGATGACGAGAAACCCGGCGAGGTCGATTCCAAACTCCGCGGCTCGCTGAGCCAGTGAACTAGGGCGTGTTTGTCGGATCTTGCTTGGTGGGGTGGTGCGGAGCCAGATCTTGATAGAGGCGACGTTGATGGTGCCCTGTAGATGAACTCGCGTTTGTCGGTGCGGGTGGCCACGGCGCGGAACTCCTTGAGCTTGTTGAAGGCGCGTTCGGCGGTGTTGCGGGTTTTGTATTCCTCGGTGTTAAACGCTGATGGGCGGTCACCGTGGCAGCCCTTGGCCGCGCGGGCGGTCTGTTAGTTGCTCTATTCGGGGATGGTCGCCTTGATTCCGCGTCGCCGCAGGTGGAAGCGGACTTGGCGGTTGGAGTACGCCTTGTCCGCGAGCAGGCGATCGGGTCTGGTCCGGGGCCGGCCAGGCCCGACCCGGGCGGTCCGCAGCCGGTCCATGAGCGGTTCGAACGCCAGTGAATCCTGGCGCTGCCCGGCGGTGGTCACCCGGGCCAGCGGCCGACACCGGGAGTCCGGCAGCAGATGAATCTTGGTGCTCAGCCCGCCACGGGAGCTCCCCCAGCCCCTCCGATCACGGCATGCTGGCGGCCCGGTCGGCTGATCCTTGTCATTCGACGGGGCCCCTGTGTCACCCGCGGAGTCTGGCGGGTCCGAGGCCGGGTCGTCCAGCAGTCCGGTCAGCTTCTGCGCGGGGATGCCTTTGGGTACAACTCCTCGTCGATCACGCCACGACGATGAGCGACGCTGAAGATTATGATTGCTGCCATTTAAACTTCGGCTCGTTCGAGACCCTACGGCGGATCAGGTCCGCTGACGCTCCCGGAGCCGTCGCAGGGCGGCCAAGGCCTCTGGCGCGACCAGGGCCGCGATAACGAGGGAGATCGCCGCGGAGGTGAGACAGAGCGTGCAGAACGCCACGACCAGCAACGCCTGGACCGCGATCAGGCAGAGCGCCGCGAGACCGAGTCCCGCACCCACGGCCCCCGTTGCCAGGACCACCCATGGCTGATTGCGCCAACGTTCGCGCCCGCCGATGAGCTCGAGCACCGTCTCGATGAGGTAGGCCACGGCGCCCAGCGCGGCATCTGGGACCGGCAGCCCTTTGGTCAGTGACGAGGTGAGGACCTGGCGACTGCCGTCGCCGAAGAAAGGTTCCCACACCGAGTCGAACACGCCGACTTGGAACAGGGTAAGGATGGCCGCCACAGCCAGGCCACCCGCTGAAAGAACGACTACCGGTAGCCGACGGTGCCAGGCCGATGGCTGGGAGGGACGACTCACCGGGCACGCCCGGTGCGCGCCCGACGGTAGTTGGGGCCCTGCTCCGACTGCAAGTCCAGCGCGGTGGTCACCAGCGCCAGGTGGGTTAGCGCCTGAGGGAAGTTTCCGATCAGCCGCTGGGCCTTGACGTCGTACTCCTCGGACAGCAGTCCGACGTCATTGCGCAGCCCGAGCAACCGCTCAAACACCTCTCGACCGTCGTCCACCCGCCCAGCCAACAGGTAACTGTCGGCCAGCCAGAAGGTGCACGGTAGAAATGCACCCTCGCCCGGCGGCAACCCATCGAGCTGCTCAGTCTGCTTATTCATGGTGTAGCGCTGCACGAAGCCGTCCTGGCACAGCTCCTTCTCAATTGCCGCGATGGTCCCCACGACGCGCTTGTCGGATGGCGGTAGGAACCCGATCGAGCTGATCAGCAGTAGCGCGGCGTCCAGTGTTCGCGAGCCGTAGTACTGCGTGAACGTGCCACGCTTCCGGTCGTAGCCGCGCTCGCACACGTCGTCGAAGATCTCCCCGCGCAGCCGCTTCCAGTTGTCCGCTGGCCCGTTCAGCCCGAACATCTCGACCCCGCGAACCGCCCGGTCGACCCCGGCCCAGGCCATGATCTTGGAGTGGGTGAAATGCCGACGCTCGCCGCGAATCTCCCAGATCCCCTCATCTGGCTCACGCCAGTGCCCTTCCAAGAAGTCCATCAGCACCCGCTGCACCTGCCAGGCTGTCTCATCGGGCGGGATGCCATGTGCGCGGGCCTGGTGTAGAGCATCCATCAACTCGCCGTAGACGTCGAGCTGGAACTGTTTAGAGGCGGCGTTGCCGACGCGAACCGGTCGGGATCCGGCATAGCCGGGTAGCCAGTCCAGCTCGTACTCGGTTAGTCGGCGCTCGCCCTCCACTCCGTACATCAGCTGCATCTGCTCCGGCCGGCCGGCCAGCGCCCGCAGCAGCCATTCCCGCCAGGCCACCGCCTCATCCTCATAACCTGCGTCGAGCAGTGCGAGCAGGGTGAACGTGGCATCGCGGATCCAGCAGAACCGGTAGTCCCAATTGCGTACCCCGCCGAGCTTCTCCGGAAGCGACGTGGTGGGAGCGGCGACGAGACCACCGCTGGGACCATAAGACATCGCCTTGAGCGTGATCAGCGACCGGACCACGGCCTCGCGATACTCTCCCTTATACCGGCAGTCCGAGGCCCAATCCCGCCACCAGCGGGCAGTCCCCTCGATCGCCTTGCTGACGTCCACGTGCTGGGGCAGCTGGCTACTCGGCCCCATCCAGGCTAGTCGGAAATCGACATGCTGCCCGGCCTCGACCTCGAACTCGGCCACCACGTCCTCACCTTCGCGGCTGTGCTCGACATCGGAGTCCACCACGATCCGGTCCGGCCCGGCCAACAGCTCAGTCCGACGGCCCTCGCGGCGCACCCACGGAAACACGTGACCGTAGTCGAAGCGCAACACCACTTCGCTGCGCATCCGTACCCGACCCGACAGCCCTTCTACCCGACGGAAGACATCGGGCTGCCCACTTCGGATTGGCATGCAATCGGTGACCCTCACCGTTCCGTCGGCCGTGGTGAACTCGGTTTCCAGCACCAGCGTGTCCGGGCGGTAACGTCGACCCGTGGCGCGGTGGCCACCGGTTGGCGCCAGCAACCACCGCCCGTGGTCCCGATCCCCGAGCAGCGCGGCGAAACAGGCCCCGGAGTCGAACCGGGGCAGGCACAGCCAGTCGATCGAACCGTCATAGCCGACCAGCGCGGCGGACTGGGTGTCGCCGATCAGGCCGTAATCCTCTAGTTGTAAGGGCATTACGACTCCCTGTTCCGAGTCATAGCTGTTCGCGCCGCGGCCAGTAGGCCGAGCAAGGCCACGGCGCCGGCACCCACCGCGGCGAGTAGGCCGTGATGCTGCGAGGCCCACAGCTGGTAGCTGCGGGAGGTGGACTTGGCGTCGAAGATACCGTGGGTATCGAAGTCCCGTCCCTGGGGGCCGTCGGCGGGTTCCCACAGATTAGCCGGCTGGTCCGGGTCGCGGCGTTGGTCAGTCTGTTGAGACTGATATCCGGTCCAGGCCAGGTAGCGGTCCAGGAGGCCGGGTACGAACTTGTTGGCGATCAAGGTGCCCATCGTCGTACCCCCGACCCAGTACTCGCGGCGCTTGGGATGATCAGCCGCATAGACCACGGCCTTGGCCGCTACCTCAGGTTGGTAGATCGGTGGGACGGGTTGGGCGTGGTTGGGTAGCCGGGACAGCACCCAGGAGAACTGCGGGGTATTCACCGCCGGCATCTGCACCATCGTGACGTGCACATTGCTCTTGTCGTGCAGTAGCTCACAACGCAACGAGTCGTGGAAGCCCTGGATCGCGTGCTTGGCGCCGCAGTAGGCCGACTGTAGTGGAATGCCGCGGTAAGCCAACGCCGAGCCGACTTGCACAATCGCGCCCCGATCCCGTGGCAGCATTCGATTCAGCGCGACTCGGCTGGCATAGACGTAGCCGAGATAGCTGACCTCTGTGACACGCTTGTACTCCTCGGGTTCAACCTGCATAAACGGGGCGAACACCGAGGTGAAGGCGACATTAACCCATACATCGATTGGCCCCAGCTCCTGCTCTACCCGGTCGGCGGCCCGCTCAATCTGCTGGTAGTCGGCGGTGTCCACGGGGACGGGCAGCGCGATTCCGCCCGCTACCTCGACCTCCTTGGCCGCGCCCTGTAGACCCAACTCCCCGCGGGCCAATAGTGCTACCTTGGCGCCGCGAGCTCCGAAGGCCTTGGCGCTGGCCCGGCCGATGCCGCCGCTGGCGCCAGTCACCACCACTACTTGAGGTTGCTTGCCGGCCATCATTGATGCCCTTTCTGCGAAATTCGAGCGAACGATTCAACGGTCTGATGACCCATGCGATTCAGGTGCCTCTCACGTGGAGAACCGCAATCACGAGATGCCCAGGAAATGAGTGACGGTTATCCACCAGCCACAGTTGAGTACCCACAAAAGCCACGATTAGGCATTCAAATCTGGCCGGAGCGACTACTGCTCGAATTCCCCTGCGCGAGAAGTGGTTACTCGCGATTTCTCATATATTTCCTGAAAGAGGGCAGTAACCTGGGCAACGCCAGGCATCGTCTCGGCCGGGCTAGTCTGAGCCGTGCCCGGGATGCCTTGTTTAGCTGTGACTCACAGGTAATTTACCTGGGAATGCGCGGCCGGCTTACTGTCCTTTGTGGATCAAGAGTGAGGGAGACCCACATGTCCGAGGTAAGAAGCAGCACATCCCTTGGCGCGGAGATAGACGAGTCCGCGCTCAATCCGCATCGCTGGCTGGTGCTTGTTGTGATCGGCGTTGCGCAGCTCATGTTGGTGCTCGATGTCACCATCATGAACATCGCGTTGCCCTCGGCGCAGAAGGATCTCCAGTTCTCCAACGACAGCCGGCAGTGGATCATCACAGCCTATGCATTGGCGTTCGGCAGCCTGTTGCTCGTGGGCGGCCGGTTTGCCGATCTCTTCGGTAGGAAAACAACGTTCCTCGTGGGTCTGATCGGGTTCGCCGCGGCCTCGGCCGTCGGCGGTGCGGCCGTTAACTTCGGCATGCTCGCCGGTGCCCGCGCGCTACAGGGTTTGTTCGGTGCCCTGCTGGCGCCGGCAGCGCTGTCGCTGTTGACCACAACGTTTGCCGATCCCAAAGAGCGCGGCAAGGCGTTTGGAATCTTCGGCGCCATTGTTGGTTCCGGTGCGGCCGTAGGTCTGTTGCTGGGTGGGGCACTGACGGAGTACCTCGACTGGCGTTGGTGCATGTTCGTCAACTTGGCCTTTGCGGCGGCGGCTCTCATCGGCGGAATCATCTATCTCGTGCCCGGCCTACACGCCGAACGTCCGGATATCGACGTTCCGGGCACGATAACCGCGACCGGCGGCTTGTTCTGCATCGTCTACGGCCTGTCCCGTGCCGAGATCTACCGCTGGGGCACGCCTTCCGCTTGGGGGTTCATCACCGCCGGCGTGGTGTTGTTGATCATCTTCGTTTTTATCGAGACCAAGGTGAGGCACCCGTTGCTGCCGATGCGGGTGGTACTCGACCGGGACCGCGGCGGTTCGTATGTGGCCATGTTTCTCACCGGTGCCGGCGTGTTCGGCCTCTTTCTCTTTTTGACCTATTACCTACAGCGAACGCTGGGCTTTAGCCCGGTAAAGACCGGCTTTGCGTTCCTGCCGATGGTGATCGCCCTCATGATCTCCGCGCAGCTCGCCACGATCGTGTTGCTGCCGCGCATCGGTCCCAAGGTTCCCGTGGTGCTCGGCCTCGTCTCCGGCGCTATCGGACTGATCTGGCTTACCACGATCAAGATCGACAGTTCCTACGCCTCGCACGTCATGCCGCAGGTAATCCTCGTGGGTATCGGCATGGGGCTGGTGTTTGCGCCGGCGATGAACGTTGCTACGGCCGGAGTCCATATCACCGACGCCGGTGTGGCATCGGCAATGGTAAACACTATGCAGCAGGTCGGCGGATCGATCGGCACCGCCCTATTGAGCACGGTGGCGACTAGCGCGGGCAAAGACTACGTCAAGGGTAAGCTGCCTACGCCCGACCTATTCGCGAACGCGGCCATTCATAGTTATACGGCCGCGTTCTGGTGGTCTGCCGGTATCTTCTTCGCCGGTGCGATCGTCTGCGCGTTTCTGCTGCGGAACGGCACCCATGCTGCGGCGACCGGTGAGGCCTCGGCCGCGGCGCTGTAGCGGGGGCGGATGAGACCGACCGCTTAGCGGGCCCCCTTCGATGAATCTCCGACACATACGTCGGCGCAACTAGGACACTATCTTCCACGGTCGCGAACGTGTGGTCGATTTTGCCCATTGTGCGCCACGAGAAAATTTTTCGAATCCGGTAGAGCCGAGGGCCGATAAGGCAGTAGCGTGATCGCGCACCCGGCTCGGGCGGCGCGGGAAAACCCGTTTCGGGGCGCCGCGTCGTTAGCCCATACTCGTTTGACCTTAGGAGATCATCATGCAACCTCGAGGCCACGAGGGCCCCGTAGCGCTCGTCACCGGCGGAGGAAATGGGATCGGGAAGGCAATCGCGATCCGTCTTGCGGAGGAGCGGGACGCCAGGGTGGTGATTGCCGACATCGACTCCGAGGCGGGTGAGGCCGTGGCGAGGCAGGTGGGCGGCTTATTCGTTCCCTGCGATGTCAGCAGCTACGCCGCCAATCAGGCGGCGGTCGATGCCGCGCTGAGCCACCACGGTCGGTTGGACATCGCCGCGCTCAATGCCGGGGTCGCACCCGATTTCGACCTTGGCGAGGACTACGATCCGGCAAGGTTTCGACAGCTGGTAGGTATCAACCTCATCGGTGTCGGGGACGGCGCGCATCTCGCATACATGGCGATGCGCGAGTGCGGTGGCGGCGACATAATCGCCACGTCCAGCATCGCGGGAATGCTGCCGGTTCCGTTGGAGCCCCTGTATGCCTCGACGAAGCACGGCGTCGTGGGCCTGGTGCGGGGCCAGGGCCCGGCGTGGGATGACGTGCGGCTGAACGCGATATGCCCCGGCTTCGCCGACACCAAGATCATTGACCGCAGTCGCGGGATGTTGGAGAGAGCCGGCATCCAAGTTATGGATCCGAATGAGGTCGCCGAGGCCTTTGCCACCATTCTGGCCGGCGGCGGCACCGGGCAGTGTTTCACCGTGTTGCCGGGGCAGCCGGTGCGGCCGTTCGAGTTCGCGGAGATGCCCGGGCTGGCCGAGGCCTCCTATCCCGATCCGGTCTCGGTTCGCCGAACGTCACGCCGGGCACCGGGAGGCGCCCCCCATGGGCAGATAGGGCCTGCCGGTGCCCCGAGAACTAGTAATGGACCAGGCGCCAGGCGCCGTTAGGCCCGGCGACCGACTAGGGGTTAAAGGTGCCGGCCGGCATCGAGAGGGTGCTAGCGGGCAGCGGCGCGGCGAAGCTCTTGCGGTTGCGCCGGCTGCGGCCCTCGAGCCAGTTCGCGAGCCGGCTGATGGACATGTTGATGCCGACGTAGATGGCCGCTATGACGATGACGGCCGGGATTAGATTGTCGAAGTTCGACTTGATCTGCACGAACCCGGCGTTGAGCAGGTCCTCGTAGGCGACTATGTAGCCGAGCGCCGAGTCCTTGAGCAGCACCACGATCTGGCTGACGATGACCGGCATCATTGCGGTGACGGCCTGGGGCAACAGAATCCGCAGCAGGACGCCGCTCTTGCGGAGCCCAAGCGCGTATCCGGCCTCGGCCTGGCCCGCCGGCACCGCCCGAATCCCGGCTCGGAAAATCTCCGCCAACACGGCACCGTTATAGAGCGCGAGGCCGATTACTACGGCCTCGAAGGCTGAGATCGGCTCTATGGACATGTTGAACGCGTCCGCAATCACCGGCGGTCCGGCCTGCGCGAAGAAGATCATAATGAGGACCGGAATTGCCCGGAAAAACTCCACGATGATGCCGCTGGGTACCCTGATCCATCGGTGGTCGGAAAGCCGACCGAACCCGAAGATCACCCCGAACGCCACCGCGAGGGCCGCCGCAACCGCCGCCGCGGTTAGCGTGTTCGTCAGGCCCCGAAGGATGGAGTTTTGCCACACCTGGGCCTGGGTGAACGGCTCCCACAACTTCCAGTCCCACTGGCCCTTGTTGTTGAGTTGCCAGACCAGCCAGCCCAGGACGCTGAGCAGGACCACGGCGGTGACGGCGCTGAGGATGTGATTCAACCGGCGGCCGCGCGGGCCGGGCGCGTCGAACAGCACCGACGCGCGATCCTTGCGGGGGCGCCTGGTGGCCACTTGCGTCTGAGTTATTGGAGGAATTGCCGTCACCGGATCACCGCCATTCGCTTGGCCAGCCAACCGAAGAACAGGCCGGTCGGCAGGGTGAGGATCATGTATCCGATGGCGAACCCGAGGAAGACCGGCGGGGTGCCGCCGATTTCGTCGAACAGCTGCCTCATGGTCGCGGCCGCCTCAAAGTAGCCGGCCACCAGCGCGACCGAGGTGTTCTTGATCATGGCGATGAACACGCTTCCCAGCGGCGCGATCACGGCCCGAAAGGACTGCGGCAGGATCACCAACCGAAGCGACTGAGTGAACGTCAGGCCGACGGAACGGGCCGCCTCGGCCTGGCCGAGTGGGACAGTATTGATGCCCGACCGCAGCGTCTCGCAGACGAACGCCGCGGTGTAGGCCGAGAGCCCGGCGACCGAGAGCCAATACCCGCTAAATGATGGGGCAGCCGTGGCCATGACCCCGAGGGTGTCGCGTAGCCCGAGGCCGCAAAACAGCAGTACCAGGGTGAGTGGTGTGTTCCGCAGGATGTTGACGTACGTGGTGGCGACACCGCGCATCACCGGGACGGGGGAGACCCGCATCGCGGCCAAGACGGTGCCAAGGACGAGGGCCAACAGGCCGGCCATCGCCGACAGCCGGATCGTGGCAAGGAAACCGAGCCATACCTCGTGGCGGTGGTCTAAGAACGGCCCGAAGTTGAGCAGCTTATTGTAGAGATTATTCCAGTCCATGGCCCGCCTCCCTTCCCCCGTCTAACTGTTAAGAGTCCGATGATGTGGCCGGCGCCTTAGCAGCGGCCACATCATCGGGGCTATTTAGAGTGACTGGCAATTGAGGTGAGTGTCTTACTTCTCGGCATTTTGTGAAGAAATGCCACCGGCCCCGGTCTTAGGAGGCATTTCTTCACAAAATGCCGTTAGACCGCGTCGACCATCAATTGCCAGTCACTCTTACTTGCAGGGCTCGGGGGTGGGCAACTTATCGTCGTATTTGAAGCTGGTAGAGCCGAAGTTCTTCTGCAGGATGTTCTTGGCCTCGCCCGATTCGTACATCTTCTTGATGGCCGAGTTCACCGCCTCGCAGGTCTTCTTTTCGCCCTTCTTGAACCCGACGCCGTACTTTTCGTCGGTGAACGGTACATTCACGACCTTAAAGTCCTTAGGGTTGCGGGCCGCGTAGCCGGCGAGGATGACGTCGTCGGTGGAGAGAACGTCGACGGTCTTGCCGCGCAGCTTGGTGATGCACTCGTCATAGCTGTTGGCCGGAACCAAAGTGACGTTTTCTTTCTGGTTCAGCTTGTTAGTGCCATTGGTGATATTGCCCCAGGAGTTGGAGCCCGCCACCTGGCATACTCGCTTGCCCTTGAGGCTGGCAAACGACTTGATCGAGTTATCGTTCGCTCGCACCATGATGTCCTGGTGGGCGAGGTAGTATGGGCCGCCGAAGCTGACCTTCTTCTGTCGTTCCGCGTTGATCGAGTAACTCGCGATCACCAGGTCGACGTTGCCGTTTTGAATGAACGACTCGCGGTTGGCCGAGCGCGTCTCTTTCCAAGTGATGTTCTTCTCGCTGACGCCGAGCTGCTTGGCGATGTACCTGGCGACGTCCACGTCGAAGCCCTCGACGCTGCCGTCGGGCTTCTTCAGGCCGATGCCGGGCTGGTCGTATTTGATTCCGATAGTCAGCTTCTTGTCGTTTTTGGCCTTATCGACCACGGTCGTGTCCTTCTTGGAACTACATGCGGTGAGCAGCAGTGTCAGCGCGACTACCGCCGCCAGCACCGCGCCGTATCGACCTTTTCGCACCCTCGTACCTGCTTTCCGTTGGTGATCAATGAGCCAAAATCTTGGACAGGAAGTCTCGGGCCCGTTCGCTACTTGGGCTGGTGAAGAATTCGTTTGGGGTGTTCTCCTCAATGACCGTCCCGTCGGCGATGAAGACAATGCGGTTGGCAGCGCTGCGGGCGAACCCCATCTCGTGGGTCACGACGATCATGGTCATGCCCTCGCGTGCCAGGTCCGTCATGACGTCCAGCACCTCGGAGATCATCTCCGGGTCCAGCGCCGAGGTCGGCTCATCGAACAGCATCACCTTGGGGTGCATGGCCAGCGCCCGGGCGATCGCGGCACGCTGCTGTTGGCCGCCGGACAGCTGCGCCGGGTACTTATCGGCCTGATGCGCGATCCCCACCCGTTCGAGCAGCTCGAGGGCCTCCTTGTTGGCCTGCGCCTTGGCGGCCTTACGCACCTTGCGGGGGCCCAATGTGACGTTTTGCAGGATCGTCTTGTGAGCGAACAGGTTGAACGACTGAAACACCATGCCGACCTCGGAGCGGAGCCTGGCCAGCGCCTTACCCTCGCTCGGTAGCGACCCGCCGTCGACGAAGATCTCGCCATTGTCTATGGTCTCGAGTCGGTTGATGGTGCGGCACAGGGTCGACTTGCCACCGCCGGACGGGCCGATCACGACCACAACCTCGCCGGGCTGAACCGACAGGTTGATGTCCTTGAGGACGTGCATCGATCCGAAGTACTTGTTCACGCCGCGAAGCTCGACCAGCGGGGGGCTTCCGTTCTGAGCCGCAGCTGATTCCGGTGCCACGGCGCTCTCCGTCATGCGCAGAGCATAGAGCATCACACGGGTTTGTGGACCGTCCTCGCGTGGGCGGGTCGACACTGGATCATTTCAGTGTGAAACCGCCGTCGATGACTAGATTGTGGCCAGTTACCGCCTCGGCGGTTGCCAGGTACAGGAATGCCTCTGCTATCTCTGTGGGGAGGATCCATCGCTGGATCAGCGTGCTGGCGATGAAATCCTGTTTCGTAGCCTCCGACATGTCGTCGTAGTTGGGCGTGATGACGAAACCCGGGGCCACGGAGTTCACTCTTATTCGCGGAGCCAATTCTTTCGCAAGGGTCTTGGTAAAGTTTATGACGGCTGCCTTCGCGGCGGAGTAGGCCATGATTCCCGGGCGACCGGTGTGCGCGATCCCGCGCACGGAAGCGTTGTTCAAGATCGTGCCGCTGCCCTGAGTGAGCATGACCTTCGCGGTGGCCTGCGAGACGGAGACCATGCTGAACAGGTTGTCGTCGAAGGCGCTAACCCAGTCCTCTCGGGAGGTCGCCGTGAACGGCTTTCCGTCGGCGGCGCCGGCATTATTGACCAGCAGATCCAGCGTCCCGAAGTTGTCTATGGTTGCAGCGATGAGCCGATCGGCCTCGGCTGGGTTGGCCAGGTCCGCCTGAACGAAGACAGCCTCACCCCCGGCGGCCTTGATGTCAGCCACCACCGCCCGGGCACCGTCGACGTTGCTTCTGGTGGTGACGACGACCCGCGCACCCTCCGCCGCGAAAAGCAGCACCGTGGCCCTGCCTATATTCGCGGCGGAGCCGGTGACCAGTGCGACCTTTCCCTGAAGCTTCACGGTTACTCCCGGTTGAGGCCGTCATGGTCAGCGGGTGGTTTGGGCGCATTAAACTGTCTGCGGAAACGACCATAGCCGCCACGGCACCGTGGGCGTTCTTCCGTCGACGAGATCGGGGTGGGACTCGTCACTGAAGCGCCGGGCTCGCACGAATCGAGAGAGCTCAGCAACACACGGTTCATCGAAAAATCCCCACCCCAACGTGGACAAACAGCCATGTGGTTGGCCTAGAGTCGGGGCATGGACCTGCCCGTGATGCCGCCGGTGAAGCCGATGTTGGCCAAGGCCGTACACGAGGTGCCGCGTACGCCCGGCATGATGTATGAGCCCAAGTGGGACGGGTTCCGCAGCGTGGTGTTCCGCGACGGCGACGAGCTGGAACTGGGCTCGCGGAACGATCGGCCGTTGACCCGCTATTTCCCGGAGCTGGCCGAGCTGTTGACGAAAGCGCTGCCATCCCGGTGTGTGGTCGACGGCGAGATCGTGGTGGTCACGGGTGACAGTCTGGACTTCGACACGCTGCAGAATCGGCTCCATCCCGCTGAGTCCCGGGTGCGGAAGCTAGCGGTCGAGACGCCGGCCAGTTTCGTCGCGTTCGACCTGCTCGCCCTCGGCGACCGTGATCTCACGGCCGAGCCCTTCGCCGAGCGCCGGCGGCTGCTCGAGGGCGTTTTGGCCGGCGCGCTTGACCGGGTGCACCTCACCCCGATCACGACGGATGCCGACGTGGCGCAGGGCTGGTTCAGCCGCTTTGAGGGTGCCGGGTTCGATGGAGTCATGGCCAAGCCGTCAGACGCGCCGTACGAGCAGGACAAGCGCACCATGTGGAAGGTCAAGCACGAACGCACGGCGGATTGCGTGGTCGCCGGGTTCCGATGGCACAAGGACGGTCAGGGCGTCGGATCGCTGTTGCTCGGTCTCTTCGACGAGGCCGGCACGCTCAACCATGTGGGTGTGGCAAGCAGCTTCACAGCAGCGCGCCGCATAGAGCTCGTGGCCGAGCTCGATCCGCTCCGCGAGAATGCCCTCGTGGACCACCCGTGGCGGGACTGGGCACAAGCTGAGGCCCAGGCCGGCAGCCGCATGCCCGGCGGGCAGAGTCGGTGGACCGCCAGTAAGGATCTGTCCTGGGAGCCGCTGCGGCCGGAGCTGGTGGCCGAGGTGCGCTACGAGCATGTGCTTGCCGGGCGTTTCCGGCACGGCGGCCGGCTGGTTCGGTTCCGGGCGGACCGCACCCCGGAGTCATGCACCTACGCGCAGCTGGATCAGGTAGCGCCCGCGGAACTCGCAGCGCTGTTCGGGGAGGGTTAGGTCATGGGGGAGGGCGGCGTCACCGACGGCGTGGTGATCGACGTCGGCGGCAAGGAGGTCACTATTTCCCATCCCGACAAGGTCTTCTTTCCCGAGCGAGGCGAGACCAAGCTCGACCTGGTCCGGTACTACCAGGCGGTGGCCGAGCCGCTGCTTGCCGCACTCGGCGGCCGTCCGCTGCTGATGGAACGATACCCGCACGGGGCCGGCGGAAAGTCCTTCTTCCAGAAGCGGGTGAAGGTGGCGCCGGAATGGCTCACCACCACGGAGGTGGCCACGGTCAATGGCACCGCGAGCGACGCCCTCGTCGCCGCGGACCTCGCCCACATCCTGTGGGCGGTCAACCTCGGCTGCCTGGGTTTCCATGTCTGGCCGTTTCTGGCCGACTCGCCAGAGTTCACCGACGAGCTCCGCATCGACCTCGATCCGTCGCCCGGAATCGCTTTTCCGCAGGTCCAGCAGGCTGCCGCACTCACGAAGGAGCTGTGCGGCGAGCTCGGCATCGATGTGCATGTCAAGACCACCGGGTCCCGCGGGCTACACATCTATGCCCGGCTGGAGCCGCACTGGAACAGCTATGACGTCCGGGCCGCCGCCGTGGCGTTGGCCCGGGAGCTCGAGCGTCGCCATCCCGACCTGATCACCGCGCAGTGGTGGAAGGAGGAACGGGGAAGCCGGGTCTTCGTGGACTTCAACCAGAACGCGCCGCACAAGACCGTCTTCGGCACCTGGTGCGTGCGACCGCGGGTCGGTGCGCAGGTATCCACACCGATCCGGTGGGAAGAGCTGGACACGGTCGAGCCGGCCGCACTGACGATCGCCACAGTCCCGAAGCGACTGGCCGCCGGAGGCAATCCATGGGCGGGTATGGCCGCTCACCCACAGAACCTGGAGCCTCTTTTGGAGCGGTCCCGCCACGACCTGGGACACGGGTTGATGGACGCGCCTTGGCCTCCGGAGTATCCGAAGCAGCCCAACGAACCGCCGCGGGTGGCGCCCAGCCGGGCGCGGAAACCCGAGACTCCTTAGTGGTTCGGCATAGTCGCCCACCTCGCCGCCGTGCGCAAAGATGTCCGGCGCACGGCACAAATGTATCTACAGTAATGTAGATGTTCACTAGACGTGGAAGTTCGGGAGGAGTGCTCGTGCGAAAGCGGATCCTGATCGTCTCTGCCCGGATAGGGGCCGGGCACGACGGCGCAGCGCGCGAGTTGGCCCGCCGCCTGTCCAGTCACCAGATCGAACATGCGGATTTCCTGGATCTGCTGCCCGGACAGCTCGGAAAACGGCTGTGCAGCGCCTATCATCACCAGCTGGAGTGGCTGCCCCGCAGCTGGGACTGGTTGCTGCGCGGGCTCAGTTCGCCCGGCGCGGCCGGCCTTGCCGTCCGAGCGTCCGCGTTGGCCTGCCGCAACTTGTCGGCCCTTATCACTCCGGCGACGGACCTGGTGATCTCGACATATCCGCTCGCGAGCCATGCTATGGCGCACCTGCGCTCCAGGGAAAACCTGCCCGGTTCCTTTGCCGTCTACCTAACGGATCCGTCGGTGCACCGGTTATGCGTGAGCCCGACGGCCGACCTGCACATTGCGCCGAATCCTACGGCGGCACGCCAAACTCGACGGTTCGGCGCGTCCCGGGTCGAGATCGCCGCGCCGGTCGTGGGCCCTGGGTTCCATCCTGCGGCATCGAAGGCCGAGTATGTCCAGGCGCGAGGATCATTTGGCCTGCCGCAGGACCGGCGGCTCGCGCTCGTGGTCGCCGGCTCGTGGGGCGTCGGCGAGGTGGAACAGATCGCGCGCGATGTGACCCGCTCCGGCGTGGCCCAGCCGGTGGTCGTGTGCGGCCGGAACACCGCTCTGCTGCACCGACTCCAGCAGGCCGGTTACCCCCACATCTTCGGCTGGATCGCAGACATGGCCCGGCTCATGCGCGCCTGCGATGTCGTGGTACAAAATGCCGGCGGCCTGACCACCTCGGAGGCGTTGACCTGCGGTTTGCCGGTGCTCACCTACCGTTGTCTGCCCGGTCACGGGCGGGCCAACGCGCGGGTGCTGGACGAGGAGGGCCTAGTTCCCTGGGTCCGAAGCCCCGAAGGGTTACCGGCCGCACTCGTCGCCACCGATCCGCCTCGGAGCTTCGCCGACCGAGACCCGGCACCCCTGCTGGAGAAACTCCTCAATACAGCCAAGGCGGCCGCGTGAGGGTCCGCTCCGCCCTAGCACTCGCCGGACTCTTCCATGCGGCGCCGGCGGTCACCTTTCTTCCAGGGTTGCGCCGCCGGCTATTCCCAACGCTCGCGGGAATGGGCGATCCCGGTCATGTGGCGCTCACCTTCGATGACGGCCCGTCACCGTACTCGACCCCGCTCTTCCTCGATCTGCTGCGCGAACGCCAGGTAACGGCGACGTTCTTCTTGCTGGGCAGCCAGGTAGCGCAGGCGCCCGATGTGGCCCGGGAGATTGTTCGGGACGGACATGAAGTGGCGGTTCACGGCTGGGATCACCGCTGCCTCCTCGCGAAGGGCCCGCGTAAGACGCTCGACGAGCTGCGGAAAGCCCGGGAGACCGTCGAGGCTGTCACCGGAGCCCGGCCGCGCTGGTTTCGGCCGCCCTACGGCGTTTTCAGCACGGCGTCGCTGTTATGCATGCGTTCACTGGAGCTGACTCCCGTGCTGTGGAGCGCCTGGGGGTTCGACTGGACTCGACGCGCAACCGGCGAGTCGGTCCACCGTCGAGTGTGTAGGGATCTTGCGGGCGGCGGAACTATCCTGCTCCACGATTCCGACGTTGCCGCATATCCGCTCGCCTGGCGGTCCACGCTTGACGCGGTGCCGCGGGTGCTCGACGAGTGCGAACGGCGTGGTCTCACTATGGGTCCGCTACGGGATCATTGGTGATATGCGAGGCTCGCCGCCTCGATATCCGCATGTAGATCCGCGGTTGCTTCGAAGGTCGCCTGAGCCGACCACATGGCTACGACCAGTGCAGCCGTCACTCCCAGTATTGCGCCCCACCGTGCGCCCCAATGTCGGGGCGCGCCTTCCGACAGCAGGGCGGAGACCCGGCGAGGCACCGACCCGCCGGTCGCCGCGAGACCGAGCCTCGTCGTCCCACGCGAAGCCAGGGCAACTTTCGCCAGAGTCGTCGCAACCAGCCTTCGATCCCCGACCTCGGTCGCGGCGACCTCATCTGCCCAGCGCTCTACGGCGAACTCTAGGGCGGTTCGAATCGGGCGAACCAGTGGGTTAAGCGCGACCGCCAGGCCGTTCACCGCGAGGAACCAGTGATGTCGGTTGCGCAGATGTGCTCGTTCATGCGCGAGCAGCGCTCGAATTTCGCCCGAATCGAGTTCGGCCAATAGCTGACGTGCCACCACGATCCGTCCGCCGTTAAACGGCACTGCGACCGCCAGCGAGCCCCCGTCGACGACCACGAGCTCCGTCGCACTCTCCGCGGCCGCCGCCCGGAGCTCTCGCACCCAACGTAGGCATCGGATCCCGGCGATCGCAAGCCGGATCAGCGCAACGACAAGTAGTAAGCCCCCGACGAGCTCTACCGGCTCGCTTGCCATTTCCATTTCCTGCATTGCCTGCGCGGACCAGTCGCCCGCCGCGGCGACGCGTGGGATTGCGGACAGGCCGGACGCAGTCAGTAGCGCCAACACAGTAGTGCTGCCTATGACGAGGGCCAAAGCCGTCGCGGCGAGTAGCCAACTGGCGGCACGCGGCCAGGAGCGGGCCGTAATCAGCCGCGCCAACGGCCACGACAACAGCGGCAGGAACAGCGGCAGGAAAGCTCCGACGTCCACGCACTCAACCTACGGAGTCGCGCAGCAAGCCGCGCAGGATTTGTTCGTCGCGCTCCGACAAGTCTGAGACGAACCTGGCGAGCACTCTGTTCCGGTCAGGCCCCGTGTCGAGTACCTTGCGCATACGTCGGGCAGCCAGTCCGGCCTCGTCCACAATGGGAAAATAGGCGAAGGAGCGTCCTTGCTTAGCCCTTGTCGTCGCGCCCTTGTCGTGTAACCGGCTGAGAATAGTAACCACGGTGCTGTAGGCGAGTTCCGAGTCCATGCGCTGCTGAACATTGGACGCGGTCATCGGGGCGTCGGCTGCCCACAGGATCGCGAGTACCTCGCCTTCTAGCATGCCGGGCGCTCGCCGGTGAGGATCTTCGTCCATGCCGGGCGCTCGCCGGTGAGGATCTTCGTCTGGACGCGACATGCGTCCAATCTACCGCGCGGGAAGCGCTGCCTCCTGCCGGTTCAAACTCCCGGTGAGTTTTCGCGCGATATCCGGTATATACACTTGCGGCGGTGTTGCCCACTGGACTGAGGGATTCGAGATGAATGACATCAATTACGTGGCCGTCGCGGTGGCCGCGGTCGCCGTATTTATTGTGAGCACGGCGTGGTACATGATGTTCAGCACGCAGCGTGCGGCGCTGCTCGGCGCCAAGGCGTCGGCGGCGGGCGAGAAGCCCCCACCCTGGAAGATCGTGGGCGAACTGGTTCGCAGCGCAGTCGTCGGCCTGGTGATCGCGGGCCTCGCAGCCAAGCTTTCGGCCGATGGCATCGGCGAGACGGTATTGCTGGGTGTGGTGCTGTGGGTCGGGTTCCCCTTCATCCTGCTCACCGGCTCCGTTATCTGGGACAACGTGTCATGGAAGCTTGCGGCGATCCACGCCGGCGACTGGCTTCTCAAGCTGGTCGTTATCGCGGCCATAGTTGGCGCGTGGCAGTGATTCTCCGGTCGCAATGAGTGACACACCAACACGATATCTTCGACGACCGGCTGGGGGAGAAGAGGATAAATGCGTATGGTGTGGGCATGGCCCTGAGGAAAAAGCGTCCCGCATCGAAGTTCTCCGAACTGCTGCACAAGCAGGTCCACAACGAGTTCAACGCGTCGCACCAGTACGTGGCGTTGGCCGTGTGGTTCGACAACAACGACTTTCCGCAGCTGGCGAAGCACTTCTATCGCCAGGCGCTTGAGGAGCGCAACCACGCCCTGGCGATCGTGCAGTACCTGATGGACACCGACCATAAGGTCGAGATCCCCGGTGCCGGCGAGGTGCGCAACGACTTCGCCCGGGTGCCGGAGCTGATCGAGCTGGCCCTCCAGCAGGAAAAGGAAGTCAAGGCAGACATCGAGACGTTGGCCAAGACCGCCCGCGAGGAGGGCGATTACGTCGGCGAACAGTTCATGCAGTGGTTCCTCAAGGAGCAGGTCGAGGAGATCTCCTCGATGCACACTCTGCTCACGGTCGCGTTGCGGGCCGAGGAGGAGAACAACCTGTTCGAGCTGGAGAACTTCCTGCACCGGGAGAGCGTGGGCGAGGGGCCCGACTCGACGATGCCGGCGGTTGCGGGTGGGGCGCTCTAGTTCAACCCAGCCCAGAACTTCGGCATTTTGTGGCTAGGTGAGCCGCCCGCGACGGGCGTTGAGATAGGTGTCGTCGACGGGATGAGTTTGCCCGTTGATGTCGATGTAGGACAACCTAAGGGTCAAGATTAGATTCATATGCCCTTTAATGGCCAAGAATGTAATCTTTAATTTGAGAATTAGACGGTAAAAGAAATTTCCCCTCTAGAGGGGAGCACCTGGGTGAGAAGCCACGGCCGAGCTACCGAGCGGAGGTTAGGCCGGTGCCGCTGCTCCGGCGAGCCAGCCGTCGATGCCCGCGCCGATACGGGCCTTGACCGCGGGCGGTGCCGCCGAGGCGGACACCGAATAGTGGGCAAGGGCCGCCAACTCCGAGTCGGCCAGCCCCAGGTGTTGGCGGACGATGCGGTATTGATCGGTGACCGTGCCGCCGAACAGCAGCGGATCGTCGGAGCCGAGCGCGACCGGCACGCCGGCCGCCAGCAGAGCGCGGATCGGCAGGTCCGTCCATCGGACGATGCCCAACGGCGGGTAGGAGGTCGGGCATATCTCCATCGCTACCTCCCGCTCGGCGAGCAACGCCACCGTCGAGGGATCGGCCGCGGCGGTCAGCCCGTGACCGATCCGGTGCGCGTTGAGCGTCTCCACGCAGGCGCGGACGTGCCATGCCTCCTCGTAGCAGCCGGCGTGCGGTGTGGCGAGCAGGTCGGCGTCCGTCGCGATCCGGAACGCCGCCGCGAACTCCGACACCACGCCCGCTCGCTCGTCGTTGGATACCCCGAACCCGACGACGCCGCTGTCGGCATAGCGGGCTGCCAATTTCGCGAGCCGCTCAGCATGTTCGCCGGGCCGGGCCCAGCTCGATGCCACGATCAGCCCGCCGCGATCGGCCGGTATGGCGTCGAGCACCGCCTCCACCGCCGCCTCCAGGCCCCCGACGCACTGTGCGTACGACGTCGGGTCGACCTGCAACTCCACCCACTCGCAGCCGTCGACGAGATTGTCCTCGAACGCCTCGGCCGCCACGCGCCGAATGTCATCCGCGCTCGTGATTGCGGCCCGCGCCGCCTCGTAGCGCTCCTGAAACGTTGACCATGGATGCACCCGGTCCTCATCGGTGAACGTCAGGGCGGGGGGCACCGATACCCCGCCGCGCTCGGCCAATTCGGCCAGTGTCGCCGGACGCATCGAACCGGTGAGGTGCAAGTGGAGGTTTGTCTTCGGCAGCCTTCGGAGGTCGCTAGCTGTTGTACCGTCGGTCATAAGGCTGCACCAATCGGGTTCTGATTAGTAACCCCGAGTGTGACAGGTGCACGGCTCGATCGGGCCGCCAGGCCTACCGGATCTGCGTCGGCTTTGCCGCTCGACGGGACCGGCGAATTGTGCGGACATGACGCGTTGCCGCGTGGGATTCCGGGTTCGGTTCATTGCTGAGGAGCCAGCGTCATGACCGATACCGCAGTCGCCGAGCTGTCGGCCGTGGAAAAGCGCGGCGCACCGCGGCGATCGATGATCGTGGCCGCCGCAGGGACGATTATCGAGTGGTACGACTTCTCGTTGTATCTCTACGTTGCCCCCGTGCTGACCCGGGTTTTCTTCGGCGGTGACGAGAAGTCGCTGGTCCTGACCTTCGGGGTGTTCGCCGCTGGATTCCTGTTCCGACCGATCGGGGCCGTGGTGTTCGGTCACTTCGGCGATCGGATCGGTCGGAAGAACACGCTGATCGTCTCGGCCGGCCTCATGGCCGTTGCGATGTGGGGTGTTGCCGCGCTGCCCAGCGCATCCTCAATCGGGATTGCCGCCGGGATCGGGCTGTTCTTCTTCCGCTGCCTGGCCGGATTCTCGGTCGGCGCGGAATACACCGGAATTCTCGTTTTCCTGCTTGAGAGCGCGCCCGCGGGTCGGCGCGGCTTCGTCACCAGCTGGGCCGCGGCCAACGGTCATAGCGCTGGCCGTATTGCCGTTGTTGTTCCTGTTGCGGGAGACGGCCGGCAGGCCACTGCCCGACCGGGCCCCATGAGCGCCGGAGGCGGTGGGACGGGCATTTGCGCGTCCCACCGCGCTCTCGCGGAGGCTACCTAGCGAGCTGAGCACTGTCGCCCTTCACCCAGTCCATGTCCGGGTACCGGTCCCCAGATGCCTGCAGGCTCGACAGCCCCCGCAGCTGCTCCGGGCTGAGCGTCACCCGCGTCGCGCCGAGGTTTTCCGCCAGGTAGGTCCGCCGCTTGGTCCCCGGAATCGGCACCACGTCCTGACCCTGGGCAAGCAGCCAGGCGAGCGCCACCTGGCCCGGCGTGGCACCGACCTGATCGGCGATGTGCCGAATCTGCCGTACGAGCTTCAGGTTGGCGTCCAGGTTCTCGCCCTGCCAGCGCGGCTGGGTGCGCCGAAAGTCGTTGTCCGCCAGGTCGCGCGTGGTGGCGACCGCGCCCGTGAGCAGGCCGCGGCCCAGGGGGCTGTAGGCCACCATCCCAATGCCGAGTTGGCGGGCGGCCGGGACTATGCCGGTTTCGATGTCACGGCTGAAAATGGACCATTCGGACTGCACTGCGCTGATCGGGTGGACCGCGTTGGCGCGCCGCAGCGTGTCGGCCGACGCCTCTGACAGGCCGATGTGCCGGACCTTGCCCTGCTCGACCATCGCAGCCATCGCCCCGACGGTGTCCTCGATGGGAACGCCTGGATCGACGCGGTGCAGGTAGTACAGGTCGATGATCTCCGTCCCCAGCCGGCGCAGCGAGTCATCCACGGCCCGTGCCGCGTATTCGGGGGAGCCGTCCACGCCGGTGACCGCGTTGCCGGCGTCGATGACGATCCCGAACTTGGTCGCCACCGCCACTTCGTCGCGGCGAGTCCGCAGCACCTCGGCCAGCAGTCGCTCATTGTCGCCGTTGCCATACATGTCGGCAGTGTCGAGTAGGGTCACTCCGTCGTCGATCGCCCGGTTGACCGTCGCGAGCGACTCGTCGCGGTCACCGGGGCCGTAGCCGAAGCTCATTCCCATGCAGCCCAGGCCGAGGGCCGAGACCTCGAGGTCGCGCAGTCGTCGAGTGGGCAGGGTGTTCTCGGGCATGGCAAACCATCCTTTGTCGGTAGTGGTGAGTTGTCGCCGGCTGACGCCGGAAGTAACCGGCGTCAGCCGGAGCATTTGCCGCCGTAGACGGTGATCTTGTAGTCGATGACCATTAGCGCGAATCGCAGCTCGTCCAGCTGGCGGCGCACCTTGTCGCGATGCCGGCACAGCAGTTCCAGACGCTCGTCCACGGTGCTTTCGCCCTGCTCGACCAGCGAAATGTAATCACTGATGTCACTGATCGACATTCCTGAAAGTCGAAGCCGCGTGATGAAGATGACCCGGCCCAGTGCTCTCCGG
>DATATO010000156.1:0-2987 GCA_036268755.1 Mycobacteriales bacterium
GGCGCGGACCTGCGCGCGGACAACCCCGACGTCGTCTACAGCGAGGAACTGCCCATCTACGAGCTGGGGCAGCCCGGCTTCACACAAGCCGTCCAGTCCTCCTCCACCTTCGCCAGCACGTGGCGGGTCGCGGCCGACGAATCGACCGCCGATCCCGCGCCGGACACGATCCTCGGCCACCTCGCCGCGGACCTGCACCTGCACGCCTTCGCCGGCCCCGGCCACTGGAACGACCTGGACATGCTGGTACCCGGCACGCCCGCATCGCACCCGTTCGGCTGGTCGCTCACCGACGAGCAGAGCCAGCTGTCGGTCTGGGCGGAGGAGGCCAGTCCGCTGCTCATCTCCACCAACCTGACGACACTGACCCCGGACGAGCTCGCCGCACTGAAAAACCCGTACATCATCGCGATCGACCAGAGCGGGTCACAGCCCGCCACCGCCATCACCAGCGGGCCCATCGAAGCGGTGATCAAAAACACCGCCGGCGGCACCGCGGTCCTGTTCGCGAACCTGGGCACGGGCACGGGCACGGGCACCTTCACGCTGTCCCAGCTCGGGATCAACGCGGCCACGGCAACCGGCTACAACGTCTGGAAAAACGAGACCACCACCTTCAGCAGCGGTACCGTCACCCTCCCGGCAGGACAGACCGAAACACTGCTGATCAAACCGGTAAGTTAATTCCCGAATGGAAGGAACTGAATGAAGAAGGAAACGTGGACCAAAGCGATCAGGATAGCGTCTGCTAGCATGCTCGGAGCTAGCGTGGTTGCATCGCTATCGCTCGCGGTGGGGACAACGCAAGCACGAGCTGCTAATCCTAAACCGCTTCCGGCCGCCCTGGCTAACCACCCGTACGCTACCGCGCAAACTGGGGCGCAAATCGCGGGATGGGGGCCGGGCAACAATGCTCCTGGCAACTGCACGAGCCCGGACAGATCGGAGATCTCCACCAACTCGAGCGGGGATGCGGTACTCACGACGTCTGGAACGACCGGCGATTGCGTGGACCTAGAATCCCCTCACACGTATCCGACTGCAGACGGATACGTGTACGAGACCTACGCCGATTTCAGCAACTGGACTCAATGGGATTCGTTCTGGATGTACGGATCCAACTGGCCCACCGCCGGAGAAATCGATGCCGTAGAGGGAGGCGACGGGCTTAACGCCATTAGCTACCATTACGAAGGCGCTGGCGGCCCGGCGGCAAAGTCGTCCTGCAACGACACGAATGGCTGTGATTCCTCCGCGACTCCACTTACCACTGAGCCGAAGAACCCGGAAATTTCTCCCGGGTGGCACACTATCGATATCTCCTTCGGGACATGCGGCACCGGCTGTGGTGCTATCGACGTCTGGTACGATGGCACGCTTTACGGGACCGTATCAGGCACCAATGTACTCGACGGCGGCTCTCAAGACGATCCGTACTGGATTACCTACTCAACCGGATCGTGCGATTCCGCTAATAACGGGGATGTATGTAACTCCTCTAATGGCGGTCAAACCGGAGGCACCGTTACCATAGCGTGGCTGCGGATATTCACTTAAGCCGAGAATAACGCCCGGAAGAAAGGCCCCGGGGCAACCCGGGGCCTTTCTTGTTAGCGCTGCGCTCGCTGGCCGAAGTCCGGGAGCAGGCGACCCTCGGCAACCGAGGAAGCACGATCGCTGACCTCGCCGAGACCGCAGGTCCCGGCTCAGTCGATGGCCGCCACCTTCTGCTGGTCGGCGCGGGGCCTGGCCTTGGAATGGCCTGAGGGAGCTCTATCTCGGAAATGGCGCACCGGGCGCCATCGTCGTCGCGCAGGTGGCCGCCCCGGCCATGCGGGCCGCCGGCTTCGGGACCATCCTCGTCACCGGCGGCGGGTTCGCCGACCACCCGATCCCGGCCCTTGCGACCGTTTCCCTCGGCAAGGCGGCTCTCCGGTCGGCCGCGACAATACTCGGCGCTGATCTGGAACCGGACGGCATCCGTGTCGCCACACTGACGATCGCAGGGCAGATAGTTGCAGGTACTTCCTTTGACCCCGAGCGCATCGCCGAACGCTACTGGGAGGTTGTCCACGTGGACGGTCCATGGCAGGCAGAATTCCGATTCACCGGCGAGTAGGCGACGTCTTACGGATACGGCCAGGGAAGGCTGATCGTCGCAGCTCAGGTCACCTTGCTCGCTGCGGGGCCCGGACGGCTCAGATGGCAGCCGGATATACCAACAAATCCGAAATCTTCCGTTTACCCGCTGTTTAGTCACCATCAACGCGCACGTCAGTTGCATCCCTGAGCGTTTCCCTGTGTGCAGACAGAAGACATCATGAGCAACACCTTTGCAGTGCGGGCTCGTGAGATCACGAAATGTTTCGGTGAAGTCGTCGCGCTCGACGGTGTCGATCTGGATGTCGCAGCCGGGCAGATTCACGGGGTGGCCGGGCCGAACGGCGCAGGGAAGACCACACTGTTCGGCCTTCTGCTGGGCCTGGCCCACGCGGACCGCGGCACTATCGAGATCCTGGGCACTCCGGTCGGGCGGGCGCTCGCGGTGCCCGACGGTGTCGCGGGCTTTGTCGACGGCCCCGGCCTCTACCCCTCGCTGACCGCCCGAAGGAACCTTGCCGCACTGGCCGCTCTCCGCGGGCCCGGTGCGCCGACGGCGGACATCGACGACATCCTCGAGCAGGTCGGGCTCACCGACGTGGCCGACGACAAGGTACGTGGCTTCTCCCTCGGGATGCGTCAGCGGCTCGGGCTTGCCGCCGCGCTGCTCACCAAGCCGCGTCTGCTCGTGCTCGACGAGCCTGCCAACGGGCTCGACCCGGCGGGCAAGAGGCACGTGCATGACACCCTCACCCGGCTCGCCGCGGACGGGACCGCCGTAGTGCTCTCGAGCCATCGGATGGACGACCTTGAGGCGCTGTGCTCGGACGTCACCATTCTCGCGACCGGACGGGTCGTCTTCTCCGGGCCGCTGGGCAAGCTGGCCG